>CAYWAG010000336.1:0-2536 GCA_964455925.1 uncultured Verrucomicrobiales bacterium
TTTTATCAAATCCAACCCAATCTGCGTTCATCTGCGTAATCTGCGGATAGAAAAAATACAAAATGAAAATTGTCGTGTAGTGTGATTCAAAAAGTAAATCATTAGCGGACATTTGCCTAAGGGGCTATCCTGCGCCAGTCCGTCATGCTCCATGTCGTAAGACACTATGACTAAAAAAAGGAAAAGCCTCACAACGTGAATTGTGAGGCTTTATTTTGGCTCCGGTGGTAGGGATCGAACCTACGACCTAATGATTAACAGTCACCCGCTCTACCGCTGAGCTACACCGGAGTTGTTTAGTGGACGGACACTCTAATACAGGATATTTGGGATCGTCAAGAGGAAAGTGCTAAAAAGTTCATTTTTTTTTCAAACCAGGCTAGAAGTGCCCTTTTCCCCCCCTTGCTGCCCAGACTTTACCCATCGGGTTTCCCAGTTGACACGGGGTAGGATCTGACTATTTTCTTACTCCCTCAGAATATTAATCGATCTTTAACAACATACCATGAGCACCGAAACCCATAATTTCCAAGCCGAAGTTAAGCAAGTCCTCGACATCGTGATCCACTCCCTCTACACGGATCGCGACATCTTCCTGCGTGAGCTGATCTCTAACGCGAGTGACGCCCTAGAGAAGGTGGCTCTGAAGCAAGCGGTGGAGAAAGATCTCTACCAAGCCGCTAGCGAGCTACAAATCACCCTCTCCTTTGATGAGGAGGCTAAGACCCTCACCATCGCAGACAGCGGCATCGGGATGACCCGCGATGAGCTAAAGCAGAACCTCGGCACCATCGCACACTCCGGCACTAAGGCCCTCCTAGAGAGCCTAAAGGAAAAGGGCGAATCCGCAGGTGACATGATCGGGCAGTTCGGCGTGGGGTTCTACTCCGCCTTCATGGTCGCTGATAAGGTGCAGATCGCGACGCACTCTTGGGACCCGAATGCTGAGAGCCTCCAGTGGGAGAGCGACGGCAGTGGATCCTACACCATTACCGAGCTCCCAGAGGCTGCCGACCGCGGCACCTCCATCACCCTCTTCCTAAAGGAGGAATACCACGAGTTCGCCAATGACTTTAAGCTCAAGAACATCGTCGAGCGTTACTCCAACTACGTGGGGCACCCCATCATGATCGGTGACGAGCGTGTCAACACTGTCGAGGCGATCTGGATGAAGAGTAAGAGCGAGGTCACCGAGGAAGAATACGAGAAGTTCTACCAGTTCACCGCCAAGGCATATGATAAGCCCCGCTACACCATGCACTTCCAGGCAGATGCCCCCATCGCGCTAAACTCCCTCCTCTTCGTCCCGCAGGAGAACCCAGAGAAGCTCGGGTTCGGGCAGGTTGATCCAGGCGTCGCCCTTCACTGCCGCAAGGTTCTCATCGATGCTAAGCCAGAGGGACTCCTCCCTGAGTGGCTCCGCTTCCTCAAGGGCGTCATCGACAGCGCCGACCTCCCGCTGAACATCTCGCGTGAGTCCCTGCAGGACTCCAGCGTCATCCAAAAGCTCGGCAAGGTCGTCACCAAGCGCTTCGTCAAATTCCTCGCTAAGCAGGCCAAGGACGAGGAGCAATACGCCGAGTTCTACGCTACCTTCTCCCGTTACCTGAAGGAAGGCGCGTGCCATGACTTTGAGAACAAGGAAGCCCTAACAGACCTCCTCCGCTTCTCCTCCACCCTGTCAGAGGAAGGCTCCCTCACCAGCCTACAGGACTACATCGACCGCACCAAGGAGGAGCAGAAGGAGATCTACTACCTCATCTCCACCTCCCTGGATGCCGCTAAGGGTAGCCTCTACCTAGAGCCCTTTAAGGCCCGTGGCCTAGAGGTCATCCTCATGACAGATGCCGTGGACGAATACGTCATGGGTAACCTCGCCGAGTTCAAGGACTACAAGTTCGTCTCCGTCGATAAGGCAGACATCGAGCTAGACGACCACGCGCTAGAGGGCACCCCTCTCGCTGACTCCGAACTCACCCCGCTCCTAGACTGGCTTAACACCAGCAAGGATGAGCAAGTGCAGGAGATCAAAGCTGGCACCCGCCTCGTGGACAGCCCGATTGTGGCTCTCGCCCCTGATGACCAAATGGGCTTCCAGGCCCGCGCCATGATGGAGGCCATGGGGCAACCCGTAGAGGAACCAAAGGCCGTGATCGAGATCAACCCCCGTCACGACCTCATCAAAGCCCTCGCTACCTGCCAGCAGGAAGACTCCGCAAAGGCCCAGCGCATCTTCGCCCAGCTTAGCCAGAACGCCCTCCTCGCCGCCGGCCTCGTCAAAAACCCCGCCGACGTCGCGAACTCCATGAACCAACTCATGGCAGAGTTCATGAAGTAAGCAGGAGGGTGATGGCGTCCCGCCATCGCCGTAAAACGCTCCAATACCACAACGCCCTCCCGCCACCGCGAGGAGGGCGTTTTTGCGTAAAAGCGGAAGGGGAACTTCAGTCCCCACGCCACGGAGGAGGATGGCGACGGTAAGGGTGAGGAAGGAATCCTACGTGGATCGCGGGGACTGAAGTCCCCGTTCCGCTAG
>CAYWAG010000337.1:0-2535 GCA_964455925.1 uncultured Verrucomicrobiales bacterium
GGGCGCTTCCTCCTAGGGCGCTATAAGTAACAGTGCACGCCACATAGAGTTTCTGACCACCTACCCCACACACAATATATGCACAGCGACAGCACAGACCAACGCCGCATCCCGAAGCACAAAATTACACGAGCCGCCTCCATCGCGGGCACGGGAGCTGCCATTGGCGCAAACTATGTAAAGTATAAGGCGAAGCGCGCCCTAAGACAGGGCTCCGCCAAAGAGGAGTTCCATGAGAACACTGCCGCCCGCACCTTTGAGACCTTCTCTAAGCTCAAGGGGGGACCGCTAAAGGTCGCGCAGATGCTCTCCCTGGATCGTAACCTCTTACCCGCCGCCTACCAGGAGCAGTTCTCAAAGGCGCAATACTCCGCCCCGCCGCTGTCCTATCCCCTGGTGGTCAAGACCTTTAACCACGAGCTCGGGACCTCCCCCCGCGATCTCTTCGATACCTTTGACCAATCCGCCACGGCGGCTGCCTCCATCGGGCAGGTGCACCAGGCGACTAAGGATGGGCAGAAGTATGCCGTCAAGGTGCAATACCCTGGGGTGGCTGATAGCTTAAGCTCTGACCTTAAGATCGTCCGCCCCTTTGCCATTCGGCTGATGAACCTCGATGCCAAATCCATCGACCTCTACCTGAATGAGGTCAAGGAGCGCCTCACGGAGGAGACCGACTACACGCTAGAGCTCCAGCGGGGGCAGGAGCTGATGGAGCAAAGCGCCTCCCTCGCCAACGTCAACTTCCCCAAATACTACCCCAAGCTCAGCTCTAACCGCATCCTCACCATGGACTGGATCGACGGGGTACACCTGGATGAATACTACCATGAGGACCGCAGTCAGGAGGAGCGAGATACGATTGGGCAGGCGCTGTGGGACTTCTGCCACCACCAGGTGCATACCCTGAGAGAGTTTCATGCCGATCCACATCCTGGGAACTTCCTGGTCAAAGATGGACAGCTCTGGGTGATCGACTTTGGCTGTGTCAAGAAGCTGCCCGACTGGTTCTACACCTCCTACTTTTCGCTCATGTCACCAGCGGCACTGCAGGATGAGGCACGGTTTGAGAGCCACCTGAGGGAGCTAGGGCTGATCCTAGATACGGATGGCGCGGCGGAGCGTGCTGCCCTCACCCCTGTTTTTAAGGAGTCCGTGGAGCTGCTTTCGCGCCCCTTCGCGCAGGAGGTCTTTGACTTTGGGGACCCGACCTACCTCGACGAGATCTACCAGTTCGGCGAGCGCACCGGGAACGACCCCGTGCTTAAGAAGCTCACCTCATCGCGCGGCTCTGCGCACGCGCTGTATCTGAACCGCACCTACTTTGGGCTCTACAACCTGTGCGGTAGCCTAAAGGCACGGATCAAAACGAACATGCCAGAGTTCAGCGAAGCCAGTGCGGACAGTGCAGAATAATTCAGATATCGGCATCTGATCATTTACGACTCACATATTACGACACGTTCTCTGCAAATTGCCTGCCCTTGAGGGAGGATTTCATCAGAACGGGAGGATCGCCCTTGCCGATAATGTGCAAGAATGTTATTGGATACAGGGTGTTCTGTAGGTATTTCTCAGCAGAGCACACCCCCCTTTAACCCTATATAACACAATGTCAAAACTCATCTATTACGCCAAGAAATCTGGACCAGGCTGGCTCCAAGCAGCTGTAACCCTTGGAGGAGGCTCGCTGGTCGGGGCACTCTACCTTGGCGTGATCGGGGGCAACGGCCTCCTCTGGTTACAGCCTTTAGCAATGGTCTTTGGGGTCATCATGCTGGGGGCGCTGGCGTATGTTACGCTCTCTACAGAGGACACGCCATTCGTATCTACCTGTAAGCACATCTCGCCGATCTTAGCCTGGGCCTGGCTTATCGCCACGGTTGTCGCAGACTGTGTCTTCTGTCCCGCGCAGGCCTCGCTCGGTCTCGGGATCGTGCAGCAGAACTTTGGGCTCGCAGGTGTGAACCCTTACCTCATCACCACTACCCTGGCGGTTCTCGCGCTCGGCGTCGTTTACTTCTACAGCTCAGGTGCCAAAGGCGTAGAGACCTTTGAGAACATTCTGAAGGCAATGGTCGCCATCGTCATTCTCTGCTTCTTCGGAGCAGCAGCGGTCAACATGGCTAACGGTAATGTCGACTTCGGGGCACTCATCACGGGCTTTATCCCGAACTTTACCGCCCTCTTTAACCCTGCCAAATCCCTCGAAGGAGCCATCGCCGCTACAGGCGACGGAGCGGCATACTGGAATGCCCTGATCTCAGACTCGCAGCGGAACATCATTATCGGAGCGTTTGGTGCCGTAGTCGGCATCAACATGACCTTCCTCCTCCCCTACACCCTTAAGAAAAAGGGCTGGGGCAAGGGCGAGCGTGAGCTCTCCCGCTATGACCTCGCCCTCGGGCTAGCCATCCCCTTCATGATCGCGGCGTCCTTGCTGGTGATCACCGCCTCTGCGCAGTTCCACGGTAAGGCGGATGATGTGCTGAATGCCGAGGGTAAGCCGATCGCGCTAGAAGACGGGTACTACAA
>CAYWAG010000338.1:0-2529 GCA_964455925.1 uncultured Verrucomicrobiales bacterium
CCCCTATAAAACTTAGCGTCTTTGCGTCTTAGCGGTTTCCTCACTGCGGAATCAAGGATGACATGATACCTCATGAACAGTTCGATCATGAACTGTCGCCGTGTCAGTGTATTAAAAAACCCTTATAAAATAAGGGTTTGAGTGGTAGGCTCACTAGGAATCGAACCTAGACCTTCGGTACCGGAAACCGACATTCTATCCATTGAACTATGAACCCATATTAAAAGATGGAGAGGAAAGGTAGGGGCACGACCCACTGCTAGTCAAGCTCAACTCGATATCGAGGCATATTTTCTTCTACCTCCTGCGCCCAGCGGTCGATCCCGCCTGCAATAATACGGGTCCCCTTAAGCCCATGCCCATGGAACCAAGAGCAGGTATCCAGCGCATTCAGCCCAGTGTGATCATAGAGGAGAATCGTGCGCTGCTCGTTCTCTGGCTTAAACAGGCTGTTCTGGAACTCCTGCGTCAGCAGCACCGCGCCGGTGATCTTGACCGCCTCATACTCCTCCCTCGTGCGCGTATCCAGCAGCAGGGGCGGCTCGGCGGACTGGAGCAAGCTCTGCGCCTCCTGCGGACTCAGCATCATCGCCGCATCACGCTCCGCACTCTCCAGGATCTCCGCTGCCACTGCAGCAGGCGCGAGCTCATTGCGCTCACAGACAGATGCCAGCGTCTCATCCTCCCCATAGGCACAGGACTGACACCCCCCAATGTGAAAGGCAGAGAATAGGGCGCGCTTCATGCTCGGGTAGCGTTGTTTCAGCTCTGTCATCGGTAGCGTCAGGAGGTCATCTGGAGTCATAACGGCAGAGTAGGGCAGCCGCAGAGGTATTTCAAGAAAATGGTTGCGATCCCTGCCTGTGGAATTTATAAGTGTTCTTATGAGTGTTTTTTGTGCGTCTGTTATAGCGAGTGGATGGAATGGGATAACCTTCTCTCTACTAGGGGGGCTGCTCGTCTGTGTCGCCGTCATGGTGTGGTTTTGGATGCGTCAGATACGGCTAGAGCGTGACCTCGCTCTCCAACGCCAGCATGAGACGGCCCTCACAGCGCGGCTAGACGAGCAGCGCCGCCAGATAGAGCAACGCGATACTCAGCAACGCCATGCCGAACGCCACCTCGCAGATCTCCGTGCCCGTGAGACCTCCGGGCAGATCCAACTCCAACAGCTCACCACCACACTCACCGCCAGGGAGGAGAAAATTGCCGAACTCCAAGAAAGCCTCCAACAAGCGACAGAAGAGCAGCGCAAACTCCGCGCCCACACCGAACGCCTCCGTGATGCTGCAGAGGACTATAAGCTCCGCCTCACCCGCCAGCAAGATCAGCTCCAGAGCGAGCAATCCTACCTCCAGCGCCTAAAGGAAGACTTCGCCCAACAGAAGACCGCTCTCAAAGATGAGTTCAAGCTCCTCTCCTCCACTATCCTAAAGGCGCGACAGGATGAACTCACGCAAACCAGTAAGACCGGCTTAGACTCCGTGATTAATCCACTAAAGGAGGTGCTAGGAAGCTTTCGTAAGCGGGTAGATGAAGTGCAAACCCAGCAGGCAAAGGGACAAGGACAACTAGAGAACGAGCTCAAGAGCCTGCGCAGCCTCAACTCTCAGCTCAGTGAACGGGCAGAGAACCTCACCGCCGCTCTCCGTAATGATAAGAAGCGCATGGGGAACTGGGGAGAACTCCAGCTAGAGCGCCTCCTAGAGAACGCCGGGCTCGATGCCAACTGCTACCGCCGCGAGGCAAACTATAAGACCGAGGACGGCGCTAACCAACGCCCAGACTTTATCGTCGACCTCCCAGAGGGGAAGAGCCTCATCATCGATAGTAAGGTCTCGCTCAACGCCTATCTCGAGGCAGTAAACGCCTCCACCGAGGCAGCGGCAGTAGCTCACCTAAAGCAGCACACCTCGCATGTCAGAACCCATATTAAGACACTCTCAGAAAAAGGATATGACTCGCTAGACCTCCTAAACTCACCAGACTTCGTCTTCATGTTCATGCCCAACGAGGCCGCCTACCTAGCAGCGTTTGAGGAGGACGCCAGCCTATTCGACTACGCCTATGAGCGTAAGATCGCAGTCGTTACCCCGAACACCCTCCTCCCCATCCTCAGGACTGTCACCAGTCTCTGGCGCATCGATCGACAGAACGCTAGCACCGTAGAGCTCGCCCAGTCCGCAGAGAAGGTGCATAAGAAGCTCGCCATCTTCCTAGAGAAGTTCGAGCGCATCGGCGCACAGCTCAGCACCGCACACGGCACCTTCACCGAGGCCCAGCGTACCCTCACCGGACGCGGAAGCCTCCTAGGGTTGGTAAAAGACTTCGAGGAAAAGGGCGTAAAGGTTGCCAAGAACCTACCCGAGCCCTCTGAGCTAGAGGAGTAATACCATTTGCAGCAGTGGTATGAGTTTGCAAAAGTCTCCTTGCATCTCAGCCTGATTCAGCGTATTTATCCACGTATGGAATATAATCAACCTTATGTCGTTGCTCAGGCTGATGAGCAAACCCGTGCCTCCTTTATCC
>CAYWAG010000339.1:0-2526 GCA_964455925.1 uncultured Verrucomicrobiales bacterium
GTTATAAATGGCACGCTCGATAGGATTCGAACCTATGACCGACGCATTAGAAGTGCGTTGCTCTATCCAGCTGAGCTACGAGCGCATACATTTATCGGACTAGTACAATACTGAGATGCGGGGTGATAGCAAGTGCTTTTTTTCACGGGGGTGTGATTTTATTTGGTGGCAGGAATTATGGAGAGCGGTCATTCAGACCGACCCTGTTGAAGAGACATTCAGTCTCTACGTGCGTGTGGACGTGGTGTTTTTGTAAGGGAGGAGGCTGTTGGTGGGGCGAGGGAGACTGAATGTCTCCCAGACGGGGGCGGTCTGAACGACCGCTCTCCTGCATAAATCGACTCGCTAAAATCACACCCAAACTGAGGCGGTTTATTATTGTCCTTTGCTGCAGGGCGTTCTAGAGTTTTCTTTTTTACACTACGTGGTTTGAATATGAATCCCTTCATTCAATACCTCCTCCAGATATGGAGGGGGACGGTTCGGTTCTTTGGCGAGAAGCCACTGGATCCACTTATGATTCGGCACTCGCTCAAGGAGATGGACAAGCGCTCGCTGCGTGCGGATGCGCAAGCTGGGTTTAATGTCTTTCTGCTGACCATTCCGCAGGGGATGGCGTACGCGGCGATTGCGGATATGCCGATCGTTTCGGGGATTTTGAGCAGTATTGCCGCGGCATTGATCGCTCCGCTTTTTTCGAGCTCACGCTTTACTAGTATTGGTCCCACGAATGCGACAGCGCTCATGATGTTTAGCTTCTTTGCGGTCTCTGGGGTGCCGGCGGAGCAGAAGCCGATCTTGGTCCCGTTATTGATCTTGATGGTAGGGGGGCTCTGTGTGGTGGGCGCGTTCTTTAAGTTTGCGGAGTTACTGCAGTTTGTGAGTCGGAGCGTGTTAGTAGGGTATATTACAGGGGCGGCTACACTGATTATTGCGAACCAGCTGAAGCACGTCTTAGGGATTGCAGAGGTGCTGGAGCCTACCAGTAGCTTTATGGGCTTACTCTTAGAGATGGGGCGGAACCTGATGAGTACGACTTGGCAGACAGTGGGGCTATCAGCGCTGTGCGTAGTGCTCTACTTCCTCTTTAAGAATAAGGCGCCTAAGCTACCAGCCTTTGGACTCACCTTGATCCTAGTCAGTGCGCTGGCGTATGGGCTTCGCTGTTGTGCTCCCGCCCTGGGCTTAGCGGATATTGCCTGGTTTGGCGACATTCAGCTCTCCTCGCTGAACCCCAGTATCCCTTGGCACATAGATGATGTGTGGACTACCGTTAAGTCCCTCCTCCCTGTAGCCTGTGCTCTGGCGTTTCTAGCGTCATTAGAGAACACTGTGATGAGTAAGAATCTGGCAACGCAGAGTGGCACACAGACAGATGTAAACCAGGATATGCTCTCACTGGGGATCTCGAACCTCGCGAGCTCCTTCTTTGGCAGTATGCCGGTGTCAGGCTCACTAACGCGCTCCGCACTGAACTTTAGCTCTGGGGCGCGATCTGGGATTTCTAGCTGGGTGTGCGGCTTATTTTGCCTCGTAGGTGTCTTCTTCCTCGCTCACTTCGGGCTGGTCTCTAAGATCCCAAAGGCCTGCCTAGCAGCGCTGGTCATCTCCATCGCGCTTTCTCTCATCAAATGGGAGAACATTCGGGTTTGCCTGCAGTCCACCTCTGATGATGCCATCGTCATTATCATCACCTGTTGTGCGACCTTGCTGCTCCCCCTGCATATCGCCATCTTCCTAGGTGTCATCCTCTCCATTATTCTCTTCCTACGGAAAGCCTCGCGCCCAGTTATGGTCGAATATGAATTTACAGAAGATGGAGACCTCAGAGAGCGAGACCTAAAGAAACAGAGACCGAACCCTCAGATCTCGATCGTGCATGTCGAAGGTGCCCTCTACTTTGGCGCTGCAGAGCTCTTCCGATCACAGATCCAGCGTGTAGCGCAGGACCCAAACATCCGCGCGATCGTCCTCCGCATGAAGAATGCACGACACCTGGATGCCACCAGCGTCCTCGCACTCACTGAACTCGTGAAGTTTGCGCGTAAGAGTGACTGCCATGTCCTGATCTCTGGGATGACAAAGGATGTCTATAAGCTCCTAAAGCGATCTGGTGTGGTGAGCACCATCCAGGAGGGCTGTGATAAGTCTCTGGGGGAGACGAACATCTTTATGCACCTCCCGAGCAACCCTAACATCTCTACCCGTGATGCCCTCATTCGGGCGCAGAAGCTCCTAGGAACGGAAGAGGCTGAAATCAAGATCTTCTTCGACGCAGAGAAGGCGTAATGCAAATTGGCTCTTCTCGGAATTTTGTGGAAGGAAGAGGCGCTTTGTGGTGATGCTGATTACTGATTATCGCAGAGGGTGTTAGGTTTTACGTTTTAAGTTTTAGGTGTATTTTGCGTGAATTGTCATGCTTTATTGCGATCCTACCACTACTCAAAGCTTCAATTGGCATCTATTGGACAATTACACCTCACATTACGGCGGTAAAGACTGTGGCACGAGCGTCCCGCTCGTGAA
>CAYWAG010000340.1:0-2523 GCA_964455925.1 uncultured Verrucomicrobiales bacterium
ATCGTTACCAGCATTGTTGGCGGGCTAAAGGCAGGAGTCGCGGAAGTGGATGGCATGGACTCCGCCGATGTCATGGCTGCGCGCCAGGCCTCCCCTGCTAAGGTCGTCCTATTCCTGGGTCTCATCGTGCTCGGGCTCGGTGTGCTCGCGGTAGGTGCGAACCGCCTGATCGAAGGCGGGGTCGGTATTGCCCAAGCCTTTGGCGTGCCTGACGTCATTATTGCGCTTTCGCTCGTCGCCCTCGGCACCTCCCTGCCAGAGCTAGCCACCTCCATCGTTGCCAGCACTAAACAGCAGGGCGACATCATCGTCGGTAACGTCATCGGGTCAAACCTCTTTAATATCCTCGCCGTCATCGGCATCACAGCCGCTGTTGCCCCGCTCTTTAGTAACGACCTCCAGGTGCTAGACATTGGTCTCATGGTCGGTCTCAGCTTCCTCGGTGCCATCTTCATGTTTACCCGCGCCACCCTCGGACGCCTAGAAGGCGGCATCCTCCTATCTATCTACATCGGATACATGATCTACATGTTCGTCAGCTAGTGGCTACGCAATACAACTGGGGCAGTTTTCGACCCAGTGGGTGGGGGTGAGCTGAATGATGTCCGGGCGTTCTTGGACCAGCTTTCCGGTCCGGCCTAGACGCTGGCAGAAGCGGCATCCGTAGACGAAGTCTTGGAGAGAGGCGACTTGCCCCGGGATGGTGTTCAGCGGGGTCTTAGGGGTAGTGGTGAGCCGTGGGAGCGCGGCTAGCAGTCCCTTTGTGTAAGCGTGGCGAGGTTGCTCAAAGATGGTGGTCACGGGTGCCTTCTCTACGACACGGCCGCCATACATGACCAGGACGTTATCACAGGTCTCTGCGATGACTCCTAGGTCATGGGTAATCATAATCATCGCCATGCCATGACGCTGTTGGAGGTCCGCCAGGAGCTGGAGAATTTGGGCCTGGACAGTGACGTCTAGGGCGGTTGTAGGCTCGTCCGCGATGAGGAGGGCAGGATCCGTAGAGATCGCCATGGCGATCATGACCCGCTGGCGCATACCGCCAGAGAGCTGGTGCGGGTAATCATTGATGCGCACCTCAGGGTGCGGGATGCCGACTTGCTCTAGGAGCGAGACACAGCGCTCCAGGGCGGCGCGCTTAGACATCTTCTTATGACGGCGCAGCCCCTCGACCATTTGGCGACCGATGCGGTGCAGCGGGTTTAGGGCGCTCATTGGCTCCTGGAAGATCACGCCGATCTCCCCGCCTCTGACCTCGCGCAGCGCCTTTGGCTTAGCACCGCGCAGCTGTTGTCCCTTAAAGTAGATGTCCCCCCCTAGCACTTGTCCTACGGGCTTAGGCAGGAGGTCGATCAGCGACATCGCGGTTACGGACTTACCGCATCCGGATTCACCGACGATCCCAAGGGTCTCGCCCTCCTTAAGGTTAAAGGAGACCTTATCGACAGCACGCAGCCAGCCTTCGCTGGTCTGGAAGGCAGAGACGAGGTCCTGCACGGCTAAGAGATATTCACTCACTGGGCGCCTCCTTTCGTACGGTATTGGTCATAGATCATTACTTTCTCAGGGAAGGTCTCGCCCTTGCGCTTAGCCGCGAGGGTCTCCTCCTTCACTTGCTGGTCCACCCAGTGGAGGTGTAAGCCCAGCGCCTCCTCCACGATGGGAGGATTAAACTGCACCTCCTCCGTATGCGGGAACTTCACCCAGCGCCAGTGCGCGAGACGGAAGAAGTCTAACCCATAGGCAGGGACAAAGATGGCGGAGTCATGCAGGTGTTGCTGGGCTTGCAGCGAGATCTCGCGGAGCTCCTCTAGCGTGCGGGCTTTTTGCGCGGCTTCGCACAGGGCGTCCATGTCGGGGTTCGCATACGAGTTCAGATTGTTCGTAAAGGGCTTAGGGTTCCCCTCGGAGTCAAAGGCATTAGAGGAGTGAAAGAACTGGTAGTAACGCGGGAACGGAGGGCTCGCCCCCCAGCCAGAGAACGCCATTTGGTGCTTCTTCTCAAAGACAATCTTAGAGGCGACACTGCCTTCATTAGCATCCAGAAGGAGCTTCATCCCGGCCTTACGGGCCTCCTCTTGGATAATCTTTAGCATCTTCGTGTAATACGGGTGCTGCGTGTAGGTGAGCTCTACGGTGAGGACGTCGCCCTGGGCATTCGTGAGGTATCCCTCGCTGTTCGTCTCTGTGTAGCCGGCTTTCCCAAAGTGCTCGCGCGCCTTTTGGATGGAGTAACGGCGCGGGGCGAGTTCCTCGTTAGTCAGTCCCGCATAGCCCTTATAGAACTGTGGGAGGCGGGAGTAATCCCCACGATGCACGACATTGATGACCTTCTCCCAGTTCGTGGCGTAGTGGATACCGAGGCGGTAGTCCTTATCCTGCATTTGTGGCTGGGCAAGGTTCAGGAAGAAGCCCCGTGGGCTCTGCACATACTGGTGGTAGAACACCGACTTCTGGATGTAGCCATCGAACACGGGTTCGATCTCGGACTTCTCGTAGTAGCGCTCAGGAATGGTGATC
>CAYWAG010000341.1:0-2508 GCA_964455925.1 uncultured Verrucomicrobiales bacterium
TCGAGCGGCTGAGAGCGTTAGTGATGGGAGCGAGGTTTCCTGTTGCGGGGGCGTTTACAGGGCTGCATCGATCCTTCCTGAAGGGGAGCGCGATGGAGTTTGCCGAGATGCGAGATTACACCCCAGGGGATGATTTACGCAGGCTGGACTGGAAGGCGTATGCTCGATCTGACCGCTTCTTTCTGAAGGAGTATGAATCGGAGACGAATGCTCGGGTGTACTTCTATCTTGATACGAGTGGGTCGATGAACTTCACGACGCGAGATGGGGTGAGCAGGCTAGAGTATGCGAAGCGCGTAGTTGCTCATTTGGCCTTACTCCTACTGTATCAAGGAGACAGTGTGGGAGTGGTGCAGGAGGAAGATGGCGGCTTTAGTTCGCAGCGTTATCGCGGGGAGAGTAATATCTTTCACATATTGGAGGCGCTGGAGGGCATTAAGGCGGAGGGAGAGACGCAGATTGTAGAGGAACTGGGGCGGATGACCGAGCAGTTGCCACGCCGGTCGATTGTGGTTGTGGTGTCGGACTTTTTTTGCCCGTTATCCCCATTGGAAGAAGAGCTCGATCACATGCGTCATTGTGCGCATGAGGTGACCTGTCTGCAGGTGATCTCAGAGCGGGAAACGCAGTTGGCGGAGAAGAATCATATCGCCTTTAAGGATCTGGAGACGGGAGCGGTAGTGCAGAGTAAGGTGTCTGGGATCAAGGAGAGCTATCGAGAGAAATACCTCGCGCATCAAAGAGCGCTCAAAGAGGGATGTGTGAGTCATCGCGCGATTTATCAGCAGGTCTTGATGGAAGAGCCGCTGGACGAGGCGCTGCATAGGATTATTAACCCCCACATGGTTTCAGGATGAGCTTTTTATTCCCCTTAGCCTTTATTGGACTGTTGGCAGTGATTGTGCCGTTGGTCTTGCACTTCATCAAGAAGTCAAAGCAGCAGGAGACGCCATGGGCAGCGATGGAGTTTCTCACGGAGCAAGTGAGCCAGACTGTGAGACGACATACGGTGGATCAATGGTTCTTACTAGTGGCGCGCGTGTTGGCGATATTGCTCATAGTGGCAGCTCTAGCACAGCCGATAGGGAGTCTATTGGATTGGGGGAGTCAACGGCCAGATACGATCGTCTTGATGGTAGATCGAGGCGTGGCGATGGGAGAGGAGCTAGAGAATGGGCAGACGTTATTGGAGCAGAAGATGGAGGAGGTCGAAGTCGCGCTGGCGGACTATGGGAATGAGGTGCAGATCTTGTTGATGGACAGTGCGACGATGCAAGTGACTCCGATCTTGAGCGCGCAGCATATTGGGCTGATGGGACAGGTGCAACCCTCCCAGAGCCCTGTGGATATAGGGGAAATGTTTGACGTGGTGCAGCATTACCTTGGCAAGGATGAATTTGGCAAGACTGAGGCCTGGCTCGTGACCTCGGAAGCGGGAGAGAGTTGGGTGCCGAGTAGTCGGAGTTGGGCTGGGTTAGGAGAGGCACTCCAGGGAGTGCGAGTGAGAACCTTCATCGGACAGGGGGGGAGTGAGCGCGATCTCGCCTGCTACCTGACCGGGGTGCGCGTACAAGCGGAGCGGGTGTATGTGGAGCTCATGATCGAAGGAGGGGAGGATCATGTCCTACTGGAGGGGGCGTGGCAAGATGGGGAAGAGATCCAGTATGAGCTAGAGCTGAAGCCGGGGCAGAATCGTTATGTGATTGAGCTGGTAACGACTCAAGAGCGCGGCGCAGGGTATCTCCAGCTACCAGATGATGGCAATCTAGAGAATAACGCGGTCTACTTTTCCTATGGTCCGATGCGGACGTTGAAGACCCTCATTATTGCCGAATCGGGCGAAGTGACGCAGTATCTAGAGCGAGCGGTGCAGGTGGGCGTGAAGCAAGAGGTGGAGCGTATTAGTGCGCAAGATGCCTTGTTGCGAGATTTAAGCGGGTTTGACCAAGTGATCTGGGCGAGTACTGGGGAGACCCTGGAGCATAAATTCCTGTTGGAAGAATATGTGTCTGGAGGGGGAGACCTCGTGATCTATCCGAAAGAGGGCGCATATGTCTCGGGGTGGTATTTTACGGGGACAGAGGAGACGGAAGAAGACTTTCGGGCGGGAGAGTGGAGAGGGAAGGAAGGGCCATGGCGTGATGGCAAAGATGCACAGCGACTCCCTCTGGATCGACTCCAGGCGATCAAGCGGGCAGAGATGGCGGAAGTGCACTCAGTGCTGGCGACATGGCAGGATGGAGAGGCCTTATTAGGAAGATCGTATCTAGGACGGGGGGCGCTCTATACCGTGGCTACCTTGCCGGATAGGACTTGGTCGAATTTGGAGAACTTGGCCCTGCATCTGATCCTGAGTCAGCGTCTCTTAGACGACCAGCGGAAGGGCGAAGGGAATGGATACCTAGAGCGACTAAGGCTCGGGGAGGAGCCGTATGAGGCGGGGGTGAAGACTACGGATGCGTTGCAGTTGGTGGCCTATAATCGCGCGGTACCGCAGGAGTCTCAGAT
>CAYWAG010000342.1:0-2502 GCA_964455925.1 uncultured Verrucomicrobiales bacterium
CCTGCTCAACCTGCTCAACCTGCACAACCTGCTCAACCTGCTCAACCTGCTCAACTGGTTGCGCAGTATCTTCTGCTTTTGTCTCGACGGGAGCTTCTACCACGGGTTCTGCAGGAACTGCTTGTGCGACGAGGTCGTTGCCCGTGATGGATTTATAAGTAGAGGCAATAGGGTCCCAACTACTAGCGCCCACAAGACAACTCAAGGCGTCGTCACTCGTGTCGCCCTTGTCGACCATAGTAACGAAGTCTGCTTCTTCTATGGGGCCGAGGTTCTCCCCGTTCTGATAGATGTAATACTGAGCCATTTCCGGTAAAGTGCTAAAAAACCTTGTGAATGTCAAATAGAGAATAATGAGGAATCCACATAAAAACCCCTCAAAGATGTATGGATGCAACTATTGGGTGAATTTTAACAGGGGAGCGTGAATATTTACGGGCTGTTACAGAGACAAGCAGGGGAGACTTATTTGTAACGCACTTTGACGGGGTGTGCGGGGTTGAGCTGTTGGAAATAGGCTCGTAGTTCCGTATCCTGCCTCGTGTGGCGCGGTAAAACCACTTCGCGGAGGGTGCTTGTGCTCGTGACGCCTGCCTTCGTAGCGATGCTCTGGATGTTACTTAGGTCCAGGGTGTGCACTGCGATTTGGTCGAGGTATTTGGCATGGAATACGTGGTTTGGGCTTTCGATAGCCAGGGTATGGAGATCCTCGATGTAGGACAGGAGTGGGCGGTGACCGAGGTTACTCGCAGCGCGGAGTGGCTCCTGCGCATAGAGGGTGAGCGCGGATGCCGGTGCGCGGTATTCGTGACGGAAGTTATGGGGGTTTGTGTAGTCGAGGAGGGCGAGGATGACCTTAGTGTAGTCCTCGTGCTGATTCTTCTGCGCGTGATGGTAACGCATGCATGCTTCTAGGATTTGGGCGAGCTGCGGGGTGACCTGGGCGGTGTGCTCTATCAGGGTTACGAGGTGCTCCGTCTGGGGGCGATCATGTGAGGAGAAGCGGTAGTCCGGGAGGGAGGATGCGATCTGGTAGTATGTGTCCACGATCTCTGGCTGCTCATGGGTGGGGAGGGCGATGAGGTCGGCGCAGTTGAGCATGATGAAGTAGGATTGCGCCAGGTGGTCCCGAGTGGAGATGTGCTCTGGTGATAGGGTGTGGGCTTTCTTAAGTAAGACCACGGCTTCTCGCAGAGGGGAGACGGGATCATCGACGCCCTTGTATTGAAAGATCCCTAGGCTCTTGTAGAGGAGCTGGATGGCGGCTTGACAGAGCTGCTGCGCATGCTTTCTGTCATCTGCTGGGGCGGAAAAGGCATCAAGGATGGCATGCTCGTAGCTAATTTCCTCGATATGCAGGTTCAGCGCTGCCACGCGTCGCTCCTCCTCTAGCAGGGCTAGGTTCTGCTGGTGCAGCCGAGCCTGAAACAGGGTGACCGCCCCGATCCCAGCGGCGAAAAAGAGGGTGACTAAGCTACTGAGCAGGCTGTGACGCTTGAGGAAGTAGCTGGCACGCTTCCACCCAGGGGCGCGCTCGGCGTGGGTGGGGAACCCTGCCTCATAGCGTGCCAGCTCTGCCTGTAGCTCTGTGACGGATTGATACCGCTGGGCTGGACAGGAGTGCATCGCCCGAAGGGTGATCGCGCGAAGAGGGAGGGGGATGCGCTGCTCGTGCGGAGGGAGGCGGTAGCCTCGCGGGAAGCTGGTGAGACCCTGGCGGGTAGAGGTGAGAATCTCCTCAGTCGTTCCGGTGAAGGGCGTAGCTTCTGTTAGGAGGTAATAGAGTAAGGCTCCTAGCGAGAACAGGTCGGTGCGTGTATCCTTTGGTTCCCCCGGAGTCGTTTGCTCTGGAGCCATGAACCCGAGGGTCCCTTTGATCTCCCCATGCAGGGTGCGTCCAGAGACCTCGGTAAGCGGGTGCGGTGAGGTCGTAGGCGCATCTGCCTCCAGGCTCAGGTGCCGCCCTAGCCCCCAATCACAAACCAGGACTTCCCCATGGTGATCACACTGTATATTATCAGGCTTTAGGTCGAGGTGGACGACGTCCTGGGAGTGCGCATATGAGATAGCGTCACAGATCTTATCAAAGACCTCTAGGCGCGCCTTCAGAGAGGGGCGTGCGTTAAGGAATGTGCTGAGGGTTTGGTTCCCTCGCAGATCCATGGTGAAGAAGGGGCGCTGCTCGTCATCGAGGTTGACATCGTAGATCTTGATGATGTTGGGATGGTTAAGGGAGGCGGTGAGCCAGGCCTCGTGTATGAAGCTCTCATAGTGCTCTGGTCCGATCTCTGAGCGCGTGCGTGCATACGCGACCTCGCGCTGCGCCCTCTCATCATAGCACCGAAACACATCCTTTAGCGCGCCCTGCCCGATGAGCTCATGGCTCGTGTATTTCATGCGCACCTCTGTCAGATGCCGAAACCCTGGGGACAGCCGCGTCAGTGCCTCGGTGTCAAAGTTTACCGCGAGGTCATAAATATCATCGAAGAACCCCCCCATAGG
>CAYWAG010000343.1:0-2488 GCA_964455925.1 uncultured Verrucomicrobiales bacterium
CGATCTCCCAGCCGCTGATGCCATCCGCGCTGACCGCATGGCTGGCAAGGGGGGAGTCCCATGACCGCGTGCTGGCATCGATGCAGCTCCAATCCTCAGCAATGAGGTGGAACTTCCCGTCCAGGGAGCGGATGACGACACAGTCAGAGCCATCGGAGGGGTCCTTAAACGACAGGCCCATTTCCTTACCGACCTCACCGTCGGTCAGATCACTATCAATGATGAGGTGCGGGTCTTGATCGTTAGGGAAGTCATAGTAGAAATACGTTTGGTCCCCGACACGCTCCGCCGTAGTCAGCCACTTCCCCCTAGAGGTGGAGACGGGGCCATGGTGCACCCAGGTCTTCATGTCCTTAGTCTGCCAGGCATGGTAGCCTTTTAGCGATGGCTTTAGCCCGCCCTGTGCATCAAACACATTCGGGAGGGGCGTGGTGAGGAGCGGGATGTCAAACCCATCGAGCTGTGCTGGCTGTGGGGTAAACTCAGGGGCCTCACCCTCTGTCTGCGGGAACGGCTTATAACGCCCCCTTTAAGCCCACTCACGGAGTGAGCACTTTATCCATCCACTGAGGTCTATCATAATGTGGCGAACTGATCCTTCAGGACACTAGTGTCTCACGACATGAAAAATGACGGACTGGTGGTGTGCATTTTTCTCTCTGACAAGGCAGGAATGGCAAGGTGGATCGGGATCCTCCTTGCCATGAACAACGAAGTCAGAGAGGAAAAGGCACGCCACCACTCCCCCCTTGCCACTGCTCAGGACGCCTCCCAAGGTGCCACTGCTCAGGACGCCCTTCCTTACGACGAGTCCTCAGCGGGACTCCAGATCACGCCCCCTGCGGATCTCGGCGCGAGCCAGCATGCCTGGAGCTTTGAGATCACCACTACGAAGGATCAGCACACCCCTGCGGTGGTAGAGACGAACAGCACAAAGGCGCTGAAGGGCACCAAGAAAGTCGACCTAGACGGGCATCACTAAGATTTTTGACAATAATACACTCGCCAACTTTGCGGAAAGTAGTGCATCCTACAGCGGAACATGCCTGACAACAACAACGCCACGATGCAAACCATCCTCGCTGTAGACCTCGATCACGACTTTCTGGAGTGGGTTACGAAGTACCTTTCTGTCGAAGGGGAGGTGCGGGTGCTCCGCTGTGATCATGCAGAGAAGGCTACAAAGGTCGTGCAGAAAACGCAGGTAGACCTCCTCCTAGCAGACCTGAGCCTACAGCCCTTTGATGGGCTAGAGCTGCTAAAGCAGGTGAAGGCGATCGATAAGAATGTGGTCACCATTCTCTACGCCCAGTCACCCAGCACCGCACAGATTATTAGTGCGACCCAGCAGGGCGCGCGTGATGTGCTGCGGAAGGAGTCCATGCCCTTTGAGCTCCGCTTAGCGGCAGAGCAGGCGCTCCAGTTCTCTGAGTCCCTCCGCTCCTCTGCGGAGAATAAGACGGTGGTGCCTAAGCTCGATGGGCGGGTGAAAATGATTGGCGTCTCGCGCCCTATTCAGAGCGTCTTTAAGGTCATCGGGCGCGTAGCGTTCTCAGAGGCACCAGTCCTCATCATTGGCGAGTCTGGCACCGGTAAGGAGCTAGTGGCACATGCGATCCATGAGTATTCGCCACGCCGTAAGAAAGAGATGGTCGCGCTGAACTGTGGTGCCATCCCTGATAATCTGCTAGAGTCCGAGCTCTTTGGGCATGAAAAGGGCTCCTTTACCGGGGCGGCGGCACGCCGCATCGGACGGTTTGAGCAGAGTGACCTCTCCACCCTCTTCCTCGATGAGATCGGCGATATGCCCCACAGTGTGCAGGTCAAGCTCCTGCGCGTCTTACAGGAGGGCACCTTCTCGCGCGTTGGTAGTAATGAGACGCTTAAGACCGATGTCCGCATCATCGCCGCTACGAATAAGGATCTGGCAACAGAGGTCGCAGAAGGCCGCTTTCGCGAGGATCTCTACTATCGCCTCAATGTAGTGGACATTCAGCTTCCCCCTCTCAGAGAGCGTCTCGATGACATTCCCGTATTAGCCGAGTTCTTTCTCCAGCGGATCGCCAGTAAGCAAGGGTTACCCCAGATTCGCCTGTCGGAGCAAGCCATCGACAGCCTGAAGCTGCATAACTGGCCCGGCAATGTCCGAGAGCTAGAAAACACCATCGCCCGCGCCTGTGCCCTCAGCTCTACTGATCTCTTACTGCCAGAGGACATCCCGTTTACTAAGAGTGCCTTCGAGGATGAGAACCGGATCGAAGATGCCCTCTCCGCCATCCTCACCAATGTCCCCCGTAACATCGGCAATGTCCTGATCTGGGCACAGCACGCCCTCGTGCAACGTGCGCTGAAGGAGAATAATGACGACCACGACGCTACCGCTAAGGCTCTAGGCCTCTCCCCAGAGGAACTCCAGCCGCTCATCGGGTAATGAGGAGGAGCGAGCAGTTATACTGGCTATTGCCCAGGTGGAACTGGGCGCCGAAGG
>CAYWAG010000344.1:0-2484 GCA_964455925.1 uncultured Verrucomicrobiales bacterium
CCTCACACTACGCGACAATTTTCACCTCGTATTGTGGGTGAAAAATGTCATGTAATGAGGCAGGGAATAAAAAAAAGGAGAGGAGCGGACGTGCTCCTTACTGCGCGTCGATGGAGTCGAAGTCGATATTCAGGAACGGGACTGCGCCCCCACTGGAGAACTTCGGTAAAACCCCGTCCCATTGCTCGATGGTGCGGAGCTGGATGAGCTCAGGGTTATTCCGCAGTGCCTCGGCCTCACGCTTGATGGCCTCGGCACGGGCGACGGACTCTTCTTGGATGGTGAGGGCACGGGCCTCAGCCTCGAGCTTCGCCTTTTCCTTTTGCGCCTCGGCCTGGATGATGAGCTTCTCCTTCTCTTGCTTCGCGCGGAGGGCTTCTTGCTCTGCAGTTACTTTCGCCTCGATCGCTTGGTTGAACTCCGCGGAGAAGCGGAAGTCAGTAATGGCGATGTTATGAATGTCGATGCAGTCGCCCAGCTCCTTCTGCGCGAGGGACTTCTTAATGAACTCTACGAGCTTCTCCTCGACCTCGTCCTTTACGCGCGAGCGCTGGGTGACGAGCTCCTCTGCCGTGAACCCTGCGGTGACCGCCTTCAGACACTCTTGGATCGCGGGATCGATAATGGTAACGGCGAAGACCTCGCGCGTTCCGATCTTTTGGTAGATCTTAGGCACCATGGCACCGACGAGGGAATATTGGACATCGATCTGGGTAGAGACGGTTTGTAGATCGCGCGAGGCGGCGGTCGTTTCATCGGACTCCTTGCGCTGGCGAATGTCGATCTGCGTGACCTTATCGATGCCTGGAATACAAATGTGGAGCCCCTCAGGGAGGGACTTAGGGTTTACCTTACCTAAGGTCGCCTTCGCCCCCGCGTGTCCGGGCTTAACGATCACAAAGGCGTTACGCCCAATCCCGATGAGGATCAGGATGATCACAAAGATAGGGATGAGCTTAAAGATCGGCGGGACTCCCGTAGGGACATTAACAGTAGGGCGTGAAGTAGACATGGAGGATAATGGTAAGACTAGTAGTACCTCTAATATCTCTAGACCCAACGGGGTTGCAACCGGAAAAAGGAGAGAAACAGTGGTAATGCAGTAATTCCTGTGGGATTTACCGTCTTTTATCTGATCCGGTCAGGGCACATGATAGAGAGATGTATGAGCACAATTGTTGAGATCTTATCTGCCATTCTCCCTGTATGCATGCGTTAAATCACAACGCGAAGGGCAGTTATTCACAGGGAAACAAAAATTAAATGTTGTTTTTTCTGTGTTTTGGCTTGCCAAGGCGCAAAATCCTTTTACTTTGCATACCACTATGCCAGTAGCAACTCCATCCCAATACCGTGACATGCTCGATGCTGCCCAGAAAGGCGGCTACGCTTACCCTGCGATCAACATCACCTCTATTGCCACTATTAACGGTGCGCTTAAGGCGTTCTCCGAGGCTGGCTCTGATGGTATCATTCAGGTCTCCACAGGTGGTGCCCAGTTTGCCGCTGGTCTAGCAGTAGGAGATGCCGCCCATGGTGCGATCGTGCTTGCAGAGGCGATCCACGTGCTAGCAGAGAAGTATGACATTCTCGTCGCACTGCACACAGACCACTGTCACCCGAACAAGGTCGACGGCTTCCTCCGCCCGCTTTTAGAGGCATCCCGTAAGCGCATCGCTGAGGGTAAGGGTCCCCTCTTCCAGTCCCACATGTATGATGGCTCTGAGCTCCCGCTAGAGGAGAACATGGCGATGTCTAAGGAACTCCTGAAGGAGTGCGCAGAGCTAGACATTATCCTAGAGATCGAGGCGGGTGTCGTCGGTGGGGAGGAAGACGGGCACGATACGTCTGGCCTCCCTGCAGAGAAGCTCTACACCACGCCAGAAGACATGGTAACCGTTTATGAGAGCCTGAACGGCATCGGACGCTTCATGTTCGCTGCTACCTTCGGGAACGTCCACGGGGCGTATAAGCCAGGTGCGGTTAAGCTGGAGCCTACCATCCTCCGCGATGGGCAGAAGGCCGTGATGGATCAATACGGTGCAGAAGCTGAGATGGACCTCGTCTTCCACGGTGGATCCGGCTCTGAGCTCGCTGACATTCGTGAGACGCTGGACTATGGTGTGATCAAGATGAACATCGATACGGACACGCAATATGCCTTTACCCGTGCGATCGCGACCCACCTCTTTGAGAACGTGGAAGGAATCTTTAAGATTGATGGCGAAGTGGGGAACAAAAAAGCCTACGACCCACGCTCTTATATCAAGAAGGCCGAGCAGTCGCTCTGTGACCGCCTGAAGCTTGCTTGTGATGACCTCCTCTCAACCGGGAAGTCCATTTATAATGTGTAGTTTAATTTCATAGTGTTTTTGGAGAGTCATCAGCCCACCCGGGCTGGTGGCTCTTTTTTTTTGTCCCTATTCGGGTTCACACTACACGACAATTTCTTACTCATATTTTCGCCCGCAGATTGCGCAGATT
>CAYWAG010000345.1:0-2481 GCA_964455925.1 uncultured Verrucomicrobiales bacterium
TGGTGCTGCGCGCTCCGGATGGCTTGCGCCACCATGCGTGAGCGAATCCGGAGCGTAGAGCACCAGCTGTGCCACAGCTAAGAATCCCTTTAGAGATGGGTTGCAGCCTGCTGAATGAACCTGTAAGTCACTGCTTATGAGCTCGTCTTTCTTTGATGCATTACGGTCAGTTACTGGCACGGGGCACTTTCATGCTGAAGGTGAATTTGATTACCTCCCTCTGGGGCTAGAGGTGGCTGGGTTGGGCGAGCTGGGTTTTCCGCTTCATCCGATGTTGGCTCAGGCGCTGATTCAGGTGGCGGAGGTGGCTCCCTACGGGAAGGGGAGTGAGACGATTATTGATGAGGCCGTGCGCAAGTGCTGGCAGGTGGATGCGGGGCAGCTTTCTTTTCGGAACCCGCTGTGGGATGTGGCGTTGGGTGTCATTGTGAAACAGGTGGCGCAGGCGATGGGGGTAGAGGGCGAGGTGTCTGCAAGCCTCTATAAGCTGCTGATCTACGAGGAGGGCGGGCGCTTTCTTCCCCATAAGGATACGGAGAAGGAGGAGGCGATGTTTGGCTCGCTCATTATTGCGTTGCCGTCACGGCATGAAGGGGGGGAGCTGATGATTCGTCATGCGGGGCAGAATGTGTGTGTCGATTTTAGCAAGGAGAATCCAGAGAGTAAGGTTCGTTATGCGGCCTTTTATGCTGATTGTGAGCACGAGGTGGTACCTGTGACGTCTGGTTATCGGATTTGCCTCGTATATAACCTCTGCCAGCAGGGATGTGATCTGAGCGAAATGAACCAATCTGTGCGTCAGCAGGCGGATCGTATCGCGCCTTATTTGGAGGAGTATGACTTAGATGGGCTTTCGGCTATCTTGCTGGATCATCAATACACGGAGGCGAACTTTGGGGTGCAGGCATTGAAGAATCATGACCTAATCCGCGCGCAAGCTCTCATCTGTGCGGCGAACGAGGCGGGGTATGATGCCCATTTAGCTCTCTTTGAGCATTACCAGAACGGTTCTCTGCTAGAAGATTACTATGGCGATGCAGACGATGAGCCAGAGGATGAGACCATGGATGAGCTTTTTGACGAGGGATATTCGATCAGTCATTGGCTGAAGGGAGACGGAACGGATCCGGGGTTCAGTAGATGGAATGTGAGTGAAGACTGTATCATTACGGATAAGGACTTAGAGGCGGAAGAGCCGATCGAAAAGCACGCGGAGGGTTATACGGGGAATGCTGGGTGCACGGTGGATTACTGGTATAGACACGCTGCGGTGGTGCTGTGGCCGCGGTCGCAGCGCGCGGAAACATTGGTTCAATATGACTTTACTGGTACGTGCCGTTACCTCGCTACTTCTGCGGACCAGTGCACGGCGGCAGAGTTTCGTGACCTAGCCAGGGAGATTATGGCGCGCTTACCGAATGAACTGAGCAAGTATGATAACTCACCGATCAGCGATGCGATTACTGCGATGGTACGGCACAGTTCGGAGCTGATTCCGGAGTTACTACAGAGTCATGGGGCGGCTTTATTGTGCCTAGACTCTGCTGTATTATGGAGAGAGCTGGTGCAGGCTCAGCCCTCTCTGCGCTGGGTGGAGTTCATTCATCCGATCCAGGAAAAGGATAAGCCCAAATGCCGTCGAGGAGCCTTCTTCCTTCTGCGTGCTCTGGTAGTAGCGTCTCAACCCGTTCCTGTCATTACCGAGTTTGTGACGGCTCTCTTACAGAAGTATCCTAAGGTGGGGCTACCCGCTTCCTTGGAAAGCTACAGTATGCGTGAGCGTGCTCCAGTGCAGAACACCGAGGAGTGTCTAACGCTCCTAGAGGCTTCTGAGTGCATCTCCTGCCCACAGACGCGTCAAGCCATTCTCGTATTTCTGGAGCGTGACATGAGCTTAGTTCATGTGCGTGAGACTCTCGCCCTAGCCTTACTCAGCCCAGCTCTCATTCCAGAGTCCTATGGAGAAGCATCGCTCACACCGTGCTTGGTAGAGCGCGTGATCGCGGTTCTGCAGGATGAAGTAGACCGTGAGATTTTGCCCTATGCGGACTGGGCTCGACCTTGCCCCGCCATTCAGGCTGGTTCCAGTAGTTATTTCAGACGAGGCCTAGAGCAGGAGCGGGCTCTAGAGCTACAGAAGTTCATGGAGGATCCCCATACAAAGACCTACGACTTTCGGTATAATGAAGAGATTCGGCGGGCACTCACCGATAAGATCGCTGAGCTTGGTCTGGATTTAACCCACGAAACACTGACCACAGGCCGTCCCTATACATTACGCTGCCATAAGACGAACAAGTCCTACGAGAAGGCCCTGAAGACGCGCGACATAGACCTCCAAACCCTGCAGCAATTGCGAGAGAAGTGGCGTAAGGGTGAGTTCTGAGTGGATCGCGGGGACTAAAGTCCCCGTTCCGCTTTTGTATATCTCACATTACGGCGGTAAAGACTGTGGCACGAGCGTCCCGCTCGTGAATACAT
>CAYWAG010000346.1:0-2480 GCA_964455925.1 uncultured Verrucomicrobiales bacterium
ATACACTCATCCAGAAACAGGCACCCCTCCGACAGCCCCCTACAGATCGCCTTACCCCTGGCACCCCCACCTTCCGCGTGGAGGTCACCCGCCTAGAGACCCCCATCCAATACACCAGCCTCAGCATTGCCCTGCATGTCTCTTACGGGAACGGCTTCATCGAGGCTACCGCGGATGCGGAACAGCTCGCCGCCCCGATCAACTGTGCCATCATCACCGAGGGCGAGGAGCGGTTCCGCGACTGCACCCAGCGCGATGCCACTGCCGAGACGGAGGCACTGAGCACCCTGCAGGACACCTTTGGGCTCGTCCCACTAGGCACCATCACTCGTTACCGCGAGGAGCACTTCCATGACTTCCACGTCCGTGAGCACCTCGCGCAGCTCGCCCGCCCCTGTGAGTTTGGGCAGCCACGCCCAGACGGCGCTATCTTCCCACCGCTAGCCGTAGAGGCGATCTTCTTTGATGAGGTCATCCCCGTCATGGAGTCCTTTGGCTGGGAGGTCATCATTCATGACGACCTCGTCATCCCCCAGATCGAGACCCTAGAGGATGACTACGGACACCTCACCTCAGAGACCGATGCCGACGGCATCGACTGGTTTAAGTTCGACGCCGGGTTCGTCACCGGCGAAGGCGCCGAGATCAGCATGCACAGTATGCTGGCAGACTTCATCACCAACAACGACATGGACAACCTGGAGGAGTTTACCCCTGAGGATCACATCCTCGTCCAGGATGAGGAGCAGCATAAGGTCTACCGCCTCCCCGCGCTGCGCTTCGTGAGTATGGCGATGAAGGTGCGCGACCTCTTTACCGCTAAGGATGGTAAGCTGGACCAAGTGCGCGCCGCCACCTTTGCCGATGACTTCCAGCTCGATACCTCTGACACCCTCCGCGCCCTCGCCGAACTCGGGAAGCGGCTTAAGAGCATCACCGAGATCCCCGATGTCGCCCCTCCAGCCTCTCTCCAGGCAGACCTCCGCCCCTACCAGCGCGAAGGGTTCCAATGGCTGCAGTTCCTCTCCAGCGTCGGGCTAAACGGGGTGCTGGCAGATGACATGGGACTGGGTAAAACGCTCCAAACCATCACCCATCTCCTCACGCAACATGAGACCCCAGAGGTCAGCGTGCCCTCCCTCGTCGTCGCCCCCACCTCCGTCACGGGGAACTGGATGAAGGAGATCCAGAAGTTTGCCCCTACCCTAAAGGCGCTCAACCTCCATGGACCAGAGCGCCACCAACACTGGGAGACCCTCGGCGACTATGACCTCATCATCACCTCCTACGCCCTCCTCGGGCGCGATGAGGATAAGCATAAGGAGCAGGACTACCACACCATCGTCCTGGATGAGGCCCAATACATTAAGAACTCTAAGGCTAAGATCTCCCGCGCCGTCTGCCAGATCGCCAGTAAGCACCGTGTCTGTCTCTCCGGCACCCCGCTGGAGAACCACCTAGGCGAGCTCTGGTCGCTCACCCGCTTCCTCATGCCCGGGCTGCTAGGGGATGAGACCACCTTCCGCGAGACCTACCGCACCCCCATCGAGAAGCACCGCGACGCAGAGGCACAATACGCCCTCACCCAAAAGGTCAAACCCCTCATTCTCCGCCGCACCAAGGAGGAAGTCGCCACCGAACTCCCGAAGAAGACGGAGATCACCAACACCATCACCCTCGGCACAGAGCAAACCGCCCTCTACGAGGCCATCCGTGCCACCATGGATGAGAAGGTGCGCGAGGCGATCCACGCCAAGGGCATAGCCCAATCCCAGATCGTCTTCCTAGAGGCGCTCCTAAAACTCCGCCAAACCTGCTGCGACCCACGCCTCCTAAAGGATGCCAAGCAGAAGAAAACGCCCTCCGCCAAGTTTGACTACCTCACACAGCAGCTCCTCCCGACCCTGATCCAGGAGGACCGCAAGATCCTCCTCTTCTCCCAGTTCACCACCATGCTGGGCCTCATCGAGAAGCACCTAAAGAAAGAAAAGATCCCCTACAGTAAGCTCACCGGCGCCACCCGCAAGCGCGACGACCAGATCGACGCCTTCCAGCAGGGCGATAACCGTATCTTCCTCATCTCGCTAAAGGCTGGCGGCACAGGGCTGAACCTCACCGCCGCAGACACCGTCATCCACTACGACCCATGGTGGAACCCCGCCGCCGAGAACCAAGCCACAGACCGCGCCCACCGCATGGGGCAGACTAAGCCCGTCTTCGTCCACCGCCTCATCTGCGCCGGTAGTATAGAGGAGCGCATCCAAGAACTCCAAAAGCAAAAGTCCGACCTCGCCACCAGCCTCCTGTCCGGCAGCATGAAGCAGGTCAAACTCGACGAGCAAACCCTCGGCCGCCTCCTAGCTCCGCTGACGTAGAGTGCCTTGACATGATCATCCTCGGTAACTCTAACAAACGCTTCTCCGGCGTCACCTCCACCATGCTCGCGACTCTCCCTGGCGTTGCGGAGCGGATGGAGGTCG
>CAYWAG010000347.1:0-2478 GCA_964455925.1 uncultured Verrucomicrobiales bacterium
ACTCGATGATATCGCCTTCTTCGTATTCGTTAAACTCACCAAGGCGGATACCACATTCGGTGCCACTCTTGACTTCCTTCACCTCGTCCTTAAAGCGACGGAGGGTGGACATCTTCCCGTCAAAGACAGGGGTGCCACCACGGACGACACGGGCATGTGAGGTGCGCTGAATCTTACCGTCGGTGACGTAACAGCCAGCGGCAAAGCCCTTGTGAACCTTGAAGACTTGTTTCACCTCAGCATGACCGATGACGGTCTCACGGGTCTCTGGATCAAGCAGTCCGAGCATGGCGTCACGCACGGTGTCGATGAGTTCGTAAACGATGGAGTAGAGCTTGATCTGCACGCCCTCTGCCTTCGCAGCCTTTACGGCCTTCCCTTCTACCTTGACGTTAAAGCCCATGATTATGGCGTCTGAGGAGCTGGCGAGCATGATGTCTGTCTCTGTTACCGCCCCTGCAGCGGCGTGGAGGAAGCGGACTTCGACCTTCTCAGACTCGATCTCGTTGATCGCGCCTTGGATAGCCTGGACAGAGCCCTGCACATCGGTCTTAAGGATCAGAGAGAGGACGGCTTTCTTCGGTCCGTCTCCTACTTGGAAGAGCATGTCTTCGATTCGGGTCTTCTGCTTTGCGCTGAGGTTCTCAGTGCGGATCTCTGACTTACGCTCGGCAGAGAGCTTCTTAGCCGCCTTTGCGTTCTTCATGATGACGACCTCGTCACCCACGATAGGGAGCTCAGAGAAGCCGAGAAGCTCTACGGGAGTGGCTGGGCCTGCGGCTTTGATCCGGTCGTTTTGGTCGTTGATCAGGGACTTTACCTTACCTTCGCCAGCACCACAGATGAAGGCGTCACCGGTCTTGATGGTGCCGTTCTCTACGATTACAGTGGCGGTTGGGCCTTGGCCTTGTTGGATGCGGGACTCGATGACGACAGCGCGTCCGTTAGAGCGGGGGTTCGCCTTTAGCTCGAGAACCTCCGCTTGGAGGGCGAGAAGCTCTAGGAGGTCGTCCATGCCTTGCCCAGTGTGGGCGGAGACCTCGACAGCCTCGATCTCACCACCAAAGTCGACGGTGTTGAGCCCTTCTTCCATGAGCTGCGTCTTTACGCGCATTGGGTCGGCGGCGGGGAGGTCACACTTGTTAATGGCGACGATGATGGTCTTGTTCGCGGCCTTAGCGTGTGAGATCGCCTCACGCGTCTGTGGCATGATCCCGTCGTTAGCCGCGATGACGATGACGACAATGTCGGTGACATCGGCACCACGTGAGCGCATGGCAGAGAAAATAGCGTGACCGGGGGTGTCTAGGAAGGTGATAGGCTTGCCCTCATGCTCGATGCGGTAGGCGTTAATGTGCTGTGTGATACCACCTGCCTCACCCTGTGTGATGCGTGACTTACGGAAGGCATCTAGGAGGGAGGTCTTACCGTGGTCTACGTGACCCATGAAGGTGATGATGGGGGCGCGGTATTCGAGCTTATCTTCTGGCTCTTCCTCTACCGGTTCTGGTTCCTTGACGACCTCTGCTTTCTTATGCACGCCGCCGCCTTTCTCGCGCTTCTCACGCTCAAAGACAAACCCGTGGCTGGCACATACCTTCTCTGCAATGTCAGGCTCGATCGCCTGGTGTGGCGCGACAAACACCTCCAGCGCAATGAGATCCTTCATGAGTTCAAACCCCTTTAGCCCCATGCGGTCTGCTAGCTCAGACACAACGATGGGAGGCTTAATGCAGATGATCTTGCTCTCATCTACCTCTGGAGCGGCATCGGCGACCTCTCCGGCTTCCGCTGCGGCGGCTGCCTGTGCGGCTTGCTCCTCCTCGTTTAAGATCTTAGAGATCGGGGCGAGCTGAGACTTACCAGACTGGCTGGTCTTCTTTACCCGGTTAGACTTCTTAGCACCGCCGTCTTCACTAAAGATGTCGAGTGCCGCCGCCTTCTTATCTGCGAGGGTTTCCTTCTTAGGAGGGGCGTTTTCGCGCTGACGTTGGCGACGTGACTTCTTAGGTTGATCGACGAGGTCGAGAACCTTTTTCTTAGGCGGGGTAGAATCTTCGTTAGACATGGATAAGGTGCTTGCTAGTAAAATGTTATTGGGAGGAGTGTGAAGGGGGAGAGAGGTGAGAAGAAGGGCGCTCTAGAGCAGGAGTCTACTCGGCAGCAGGCTGCTGGGTCACCTCCTGCGCCTTCGTGAGAATCGCCTCGGCATCGGCATCTGCGATCCCCGCGACCGCAGATTGGATATACTCTAGTGGCATCTGCGTGATCATATCAGCAGAGACCCCACCGGCACGGTAGAGGTGGTCTGCAATCTCATCGGAGACCTCTAGCTTCTCAGCCAGATCATGCGCTGCGGTGTGTAAGCGAGCCTCGAACTGCTCGTGACGCGTCTCGTCCCGACGCACCTGAACATCCCAGCCGAGGAGGCGAGAAGTTAAGCGTGCATTCTGACCACGACGGCCAATCGCCTTGCTC
>CAYWAG010000348.1:0-2477 GCA_964455925.1 uncultured Verrucomicrobiales bacterium
CGCGAAGTCAATTAGGAACACCCTACTCTACGCTACATCGGAGAATCTACCTGAAGAGTTACCTCAAAACAAACAAAAAGAACCCTCTGAGCCTCCGTGCCTCTGTGGTTCAAAAATCGAGCCTGTATTCGCTTAAGTTCATGCCATTCGTGACAGAGAGATTGACAATACCGTGAGGACGGGCAAAATAGATTACTCAACTGCTCCGACGCGGGAACCTCCTTCTGCTCAGAGCTTACGCCTCTACTCTTATGACCGTTCGGAACCAGCTATTTCATGACCGTGACCTCTCTCTCCTCAGTGGAGATACGTTATCGGAGTATGCCCTTTGCTATAACACCTTTGGCGAGCTTAATGCAGATAAGAGCAACGCTATCCTCGTCTTTCACGCCCTCTCTGGTAGCCACAACCTTAGCGGGCATGATGCGGAAGGCCCTGATGGCTGTGACCTCTGGCTGGAGGAGAACCATGCTGGCTGGTGGAACGAGCTGGTGGGCCCAGGTAAGGCCATCGACACGGACGAATACTACGTCATCTGCTTTAACTACCTAGGAGGGTGCTACGGCAGTACTGGACCGAGTAGTCTAAACCCCGCTACAGGCCAGCCCTATGGTAGTGCCTTCCCTCGTATTCAGATCCGAGATCAAGCCAATGTGGCGCACGCTCTGCTCCAGCACCTCGGGGTCGAGGGGCTACATGCCGTGATCGGGCCGTCTGTAGGAGGGCTCTGTGCTCTGAGCTTTGCCTACCACTTCCCTGCCCTGGCGCCTCGGGTGGGGCTCTTTGCGAGTGCGATGCGCACCACCGTTCTTACGCGCCTGGTCCTGTTCGAGCAGATCCTCGCCATTGAGAACGATCAGCACTTCCGAGGGGGCGACTACTACGATGGGGATCTTCCCTGGCTAGGTCTCGCGCTGGCGCGTATGATCTCACATAAGACCTTTGTCCACATCGACACCTTTGAGCGTCGCGCGCGCAAGGACATCAACCAACACGAGGACATTCTGTCCTGGTATAAGATCCAAGACCCCTTCCAGAGTTACATGCTCCACCAGGGGAAAAAGTTCGTTCAACGGTTCGACCCGAACAGCTACCTGCGCATCATTGATATGTGGTCCCGCTTTAACCTTACTAAGGAAGACAACGGCGAGCTGAAGGAAGACATCTTTGGGCGGCTGAAGGAGCACGGTCAACGCTTCCTCGTTTACTCCATCGACTCTGACTACTGCTTCTACCCCGAGGAGCAGAGCGAGCTGGTGGCACACTTAGAGAATGCCGACCTCGCCGTTACCCACCTCACGGTGCATTCAGATAAGGGACATGACTCCTTCCTCCTAGAGCCAGACCTCTACTCCCCTCAGCTGAGACATCTCTTATCCTCGTAAAAAATCGTTTTCTCCATGCTTTTATCATTGTATCCACTGTAATGACGGAAGTATGGTGAGGGTATGTCTAATACCGATCCACTCATTCCTACGGCTTCTGAAATTGGCAAAGAAGCTGGACTACTCGTCTTTGGTGCTGCCGCTGGTCTTCTGGCAGCTGGTCTTATGAGCGACAGAGTGCGCAAGCCTCTGGGGCTCGCTCTTGGCGCAGCTGGTCTCGCCGCTGCGGGTCCAGAAATCTCTAAGCTGATTAACAAGGCCGTGAACAGCCCTGCGAACTCCTTCGGCAGCAAGAGAACGCTCGAAGGGATTCGTAACAGTGCAGGTGCTCCCATTCAGTCCGCTGACCCTCTAGGCGAGGAAGACGGCACCCCAGAATACATCATCGGATAACCTCCTACCTCCAATATTGCATATGAAACTCACTTTTTTATCCAGTGCCGTCGTGGCAGCCGCTCTTTTTACGAGCTGTCAGACCCTGAACTCACCCCTAGACACCTCCGCCGGTGACCCGCTTGCCAGCCCATTAGATGGGATTAAGAAGCAAGAACCTGGCTCGACCATAAGCTCTGCTTCACGCAACAATAGTGCTGCCCCTGCATTAGAGTTTACCCCAGGGACGAGCGTAGAGATCGCAGGAGACAACACCGAGCTGTTCTCTAAGGTGCCGCGCTTCTTCGCTAAGCCAGAGCAGTCCCTCAGTGCAGGGACAAAGGCAGAAGTCCTAGCGAACAGTGGCAAATACACATCCATCTCACTCGCGGATGGATCTACAGGATACGTCAAGACAGAGGCACTCATCGAGAGCTATAACGCCCCTGCCCCAGTGGCAGACTTACCCGAGCCAAATGGGATTGGCACACTCCCAGCGCCTACTCCAGCACCGGCTCCCGAGATCGCGCCGCTAGAGACCTCTGTGGCGGAGCAGGATTACGAGCTCAGTGATGAGGAGATCATGCGCCGCATCCGTGAGCGTAAGGAAGCCCAGATTCAGGCATCTGCCACACAACCGACAGTCACCACTCCCGCCGCGCCAGCTCCGCCGATCCCGTCGACTCCCGCTCTAGAGACCACGCCTGCGCTCACCCCTCC
>CAYWAG010000349.1:0-2468 GCA_964455925.1 uncultured Verrucomicrobiales bacterium
ACTCGGGGCGGTTAAAGGCGATGCGCACCGTGCCGCCGACTCGTGCCCGGTGATACGTAATGTCGGTGAAGTCAAAGCCCTCTACTTCCTGCCAATCCTCTGCATTAAAGATGTCTGATACCATGCCTCTATGCTCTGCGATCTAGCGCGGATGTCAACAGGTTAGCCCATCTTGCGTCCACAAAAGGGAGAGAGGTAGAGGATTTTCCTTTTTCTTTTTGGCGAATCTGTTTAAAATCACCGCATGGAAATTAATACTCATATCCTTACGAACTTTAATGATGACTTAACGAGCCTCAAGAAGCGGCTCGACTTCATGGTGAAGACCGTAGAGAGCTCGCTGGATCAATGCATGGAGGCTCTCCTAAAGGAGCAGCGCGACCTCTGTAATACCATCATTGCAGAAGACGGGGAGATCGATGCGATGCACCACGTGATCGATAGCCATGCCGCTAGCATCCTGATGCGTTATAACCCCGTGGCATCAGACCTCCGCTTCGTGATCTGCTCTATCAGCATCGCTAAGAACCTAGAGCGCATCGCCGACCACGTCGCAGAGATCGCTAAGCAAACCCGCAAGGTCCTAAAGAAAGAGGTCATGTCCACGGATCTGAACTACGTCAACGACCTCTACACCATCGCGCGCCAACAGTTCGAGAACGCTAAGCTCTCCATCATTAAGGCAGACCCAGAACTCGCCGAGAAGTGTCTGGACGAAGACCAAAAGATGGCCAAGCTCAACAAGAAGATCCGCCAAATCTACGTCGGCATGATGAACGAGCCATCTAACGACATCAGCGCCTACCTCGCACTAGTCATGATCGCCCGCTCCTTTGAGCGTATTTCTAAGCTCTCCTGTAACATCGCAGAGGAAGTCATCTACATTGAGACCGCCCAAGGCGTGCGCGCTCAGTAACGATTATACTAACTTATGCTTGGCTAGGTCTTGGGAGTCGACGATGCCGACAGGGGTGCCGGATTCACTGAGGACGACGAGATCGTCGATGCTGTATTCGCGGAGGATGTTTACTGCCTCGACGGCTAGTCTGCCCTCTATCATGGTCACGGGCTCTGTGGTCATGACTTGGGCAATGCCCTGTGTGCCGGCATTCGGGTTTCGGGTGTAGAGACGGACGAAGTCTCCGTGTGTGAAGATGCCTCGGAGTTGCTCATCTTCGATGATGAGGCAGATCCCTGCTTTCTTAGCCGACATAGCGGTGAGGGAGTCTAATACCGTAGCGTTAGGAGCAACAGTCGGGATGGCATCGCCTACACGCATGATGTCGTTGACGGTGGTTAACAGGGCCCTGCCCAGTGATCCTCCAGGGTGGTATTTGGCAAAGTCTTCCTTCGTGAATCCTCGGGCTTGGAGTAAGACCATCGCTAAGGCGTCCCCGAGCGCGAGCATGGCGGTGGAGGATGAAGTGGGGGCGAGGTTGAGAGGGCAGGCTTCCTGCTCTACACTCGCGTCGATCGTGTGGCGCGCATGTTGTGCGAGAGTGGAGTGCGGGTTTTTAGTCAGCGCGATAATAGGTACCTGTTGGAGCTGAATGTAGGGGAGCAGGGTCAGGAGCTCTGGGGTCTCGCCAGAGTAGGACATGGCGAGGACGGCATCGTTGGGCGATATGATGCCCAGGTCGCCATGGAGGGCATCCTGTGAGTTTAGGAGGACGGCAGTGGCACCCGTCGAGTTCAACGTGGCTGCGATCTTTATCCCGATGTTTCCGGACTTTCCGACGCCTACAATGACGATCTTCCCTCCGCTCTCCAGGCTCTGGAGGAAGAGCTGGATGGCGTCATTAAAGCTCTGCGATAACTGAGCAGAGACCTGATCAATCGCATCACGCTCGATCTGGAGCACTTTGCGCGCGGCTTCTACGTAGTCTAGCTTCATCATCACCTCGTCTTGGTTACACATAATTAGAAGTAAAAGTTATAAATGAGTTCAAGTTTCTCCTGCCCTAGCTCCTGGATGGTGTCGGCGGGCATAGCAGGGAGCTGGGCAGTGCGGATCGCCTTGATCGTAAACCCGACCTGAATGGGGCTGGTAGAGACAACATCGTAGGGCTTGGGGTTCGTGATGACTCCATCCTGGTCGATGTAGAACTGCATGGAGATGATGCCGGGCTGAATATGCTCTCGGTATTGGTAACATTTCTTCTGCCATTCCTTTTCGATGATCTTACTGACGGCGGCATAATACTTCCCTAGGGCTGAGGACTTTACGTCTAAGGCGCTTTTGCCCTCCCGCGTTAGGGATCCGATGATCCGTGTCTTTGTCTTCTGTGAGCTAAACCCGCCGGCATTGCTAGCAGTGGTATCCGTCGCCTGAGCGGGGGCTGCGGGTTGTGGCGGGGTGGCATCTACGGTGGGCTGCGGCTTAGTGGTGGGGGGCACCGCCTCTGTGAGCTGTGTTTCTTCCTGCGGCTCTTCCATAGTGCGGAGGGCGTCCTCTACCTGTTGCTTAG
>CAYWAG010000350.1:0-2406 GCA_964455925.1 uncultured Verrucomicrobiales bacterium
TGTGCTGGGGTCTCTGGGTGGTATCCCACGAGCCAGTTCTGCGCCATTTCGGGACCAAACCCGCGCGAATGCAGATAATCCCGCGCATGTTGCGCCCCCGGATCATTCAGGAACAGCTGATGCAGAAACTTAGCAAAGTCCATATGCAGATCGATCAAGCGGCTCTTCCCCTTGCGCGCCGCCTTCTGCTGCGCTGTCTCCTCCTGTAGGATCAGGGGGATATTGGCCCAGCCCGCTAGCTTCTTAACCGTATCCATAAAGTGCAGGTTCTCCTGCTTACGGACAAAGGAGAGCACATCTCCGCCCTCGCCACAGCCAAAGCACTTATAATACTGCCGCTGCGGGTTCACATAAAACGAGGGCGACTTCTCATTATGGAAGGGGCAACACGCCCGAAACTGCGACCCCGACCGCTTCAGATCAGGCACATAACGGCTGACCACCTCGACAATGTCGTTCGCCTCCTTAATCTGCTGTAATGTCTCCTCTGGTATCTGCACGGCACCCCTCTTGTGACACGTCTCCCCCTTGGCTAAAAGCCCAGAAAACAAAAAGTGTTGCCCCCTGCTCACAGGTAGCTTTTTTAAAGACGCCCTCTTGAGTTTCCCTCCCCGGCATGTTAGGCTCCGCGTACCGTGACACATTCCCCTACTTACATCATCAGCATACACCTCGGGGCGAGCACGCTCTCCCTACTCGTAGGGCAGGAGCGGAATGGGGAATACGAGTTTATAGACTACCTGGAGCAGCCTATCCCCCTCGCCCGGGATGTGTTCCGCTCACAGCGGATCAAGCGTGATACTATCGAGCGCTGTGTCGATATTCTGGAGCGGTTCCAGCACGCCCTACAGGAGCTAGGGCTGAGCATGTCTGAGGTCACGATCGCCGCCGCGACGAACATTCTGAGCGAGGCAAAGAACTACCACCTCGTGCTCAACCGGCTGGCGGTCTCCAGCGGACTGCACTTTACCATCCTCGACAATGGCGGTATGACCCGTCTGATCTACCGTAAGATCGAGCGCCATTGGGGGGAAACACAGGGGAAGGCGATGGCGATTCACGTCGGCCCGGGGAACACGCGCGTGCTCCTGATCCACAATGGACGCGTCGAACGCTACTCCTCCTACCGTATGGGCGGGCACCGCACCGCCGAGAGCCTGCACCAGACCTCACAGGGCGGACAAGCCTACCTGAAGATGATCCGCGCGCACTGCGCCCCACTCATCTCCGATATCCTGCATGACTACCGTAAGGAGGAGGTCCGCTCCGTCCTCCTGATCGGGCCAGAGTTACAGCGGGTCGAGCGGGAGAACCCCAGCCTGAGGCTCTCTGGAGGACGTGAGACCTTCCGACAGACCTTAAACCACTGCGCCCTCCTCTCAGAAGGCGAGCGACTAGACGCCCTGCATCTGGACTTTCACTCCGAGGACGCCCTCCTCCCCGCCCTGCAGATTAACCTCTCCCTGCTCGATGCCCTAGAGGTGGAAGACTACACCATCCCCACCAGCGACTATGACCGAGGATTAATGATGGATCTCCCGATTACGCAGAAGGAGAGCGGGCACTTTTGTGCCGAATCCCTCCACACTGCTCGCCTGATGGCGGCTCGCTACCATGCCGACCAGCGGCATTACGAGCAAGTGCTCCGCCTCGTGGAGAGCCTCTTTCAGCAGACCACGGAGATCCACCAGCTCTGCGAATGGGAATTATTCCTCCTACAGATGGCGACCATTCTCCATGAAGTCGGCGGGTTTATCGGGCCACGCATGCATCATAAGCACTCGTATTACCTGATTAGTAACAGCGACATCTTTGGGCTAGATCAGTCCTCGCTAGAGATCATCGCCCTCGTTGCCCGCTACCACCGGCACTCCGCTCCTAAGCGGTCGCATAAGGAATACCGTGCGCTCTCCCGCGAGCACCAAGTGCTGGTCAGCAAGCTCTCTGCCCTCCTCCGTGTTGCCGATGCACTGGATGTCATGCAGCAGCAACGGGTTCAGGAACTGCTCGTGGTCCAGCGTAAGGAGCAGCTCTACCTAGAGGCTGTTACCGAGGGCGAGCTCGAGCTCGAGCAGATCGCCCTGCGGCGTAAGGGCGACCTCTTTGAGACCCTCTTCGGGCTGGACCTCACCCTGCACCGCTCCACCACACTCTAACTCACTACCGCCCCACCTGATGATCCCCTACACGAACCGCGAGCTCTCCTGGCTCAGCTTTAACCAACGCGTCATAGAGCAAGCTAAGCGCGCAGACCTGCCCCTCCTAGAGCGGGTCAAATTTCTCGCGATCTCAGGTGCGAACCTCGATGAGTTTTACCAAGTGCGCATCGGAGGGCATACCCACGAGCTACACCAAGGGCGCAGCAGCACCTCCCCCTGTGGGCTCACCACCACCCAGCAGCTGGAC
>CAYWAG010000351.1:0-2402 GCA_964455925.1 uncultured Verrucomicrobiales bacterium
TAATTATGATTCTAACACATCTAAATATTGCATTTAGATTTAAATATAAAACTCACAATTAACAAAAAACACTCTCTGCGCCTCCGCGTCTTTGCCTAGGGGCTATCCTTCGTATTGCGGTTCAAATATCGAGCCTACATTCGCTTAAGTTAGCACCATTCAGGACAGGGCAAGGAGAGCAACAAGCGGAAAAAACATTGCAAGGCAGTAAGGCACCTGCATAGAACAGCGTTATGACCTCCGCTGAGATTCGCCAGAGCTTTCTAGACTTCTTTCAGAGCAAGCAGCACACCACCGTTCCATCGGCATCCTTACTGCCGCAGTCCCCTGGGCTTCTGTTTACCAATGCTGGGATGAACCAGTTCGTCCCTTACTTCCTAGGGACTGAGAACGCCCCGTATGATCCCCCCCGTGCGGCGGACACCCAGAAGTGTATCCGCGCTGGCGGCAAGCATAACGACCTCGAGGATGTGGGTTATGATACCTATCACCACACCTTCTTCGAGATGCTCGGGAACTGGTCGTTTGGCGACTACTTTAAGGCAGAGGCGATCTCCTACGCGTGGGAACTCCTCACGAAGGTGTGGAAGCTCCCTGCAGGGCGTCTCTACGCCACTGTTTACGCCCCATCTGAGGGTGATCCCAGTGAGTTTGACCAAGAGGCGTATGATATTTGGAAGGCTCTGTTCGAGTCCGAGGGGCTAGACCCTGCCGTGCACATCGTCAACGGCAACGTGAAGGATAACTTCTGGATGATGGGTGAGACTGGACCTTGTGGCCCCTGCTCTGAGCTGCACATTAACATTGCCCCAGATGGTGATGCCGCCGCTGGGCGTCAGCTCGTGAATGCAGACTCTGACCTGTGCATCGAGATCTGGAACCTCGTCTTCATCCAGTTTAACGCCGAGGCAGACGGCACCTTCCGTGACCTCCCTGCTAAGCATGTCGATACAGGAATGGGGTTTGAGCGGATCTGCTCCATCATGCAGAACACGGATGGGCTGACGACCTTTAATAAGCGGATCTCCAACTACGCGACCGATGTATTCCAGCCCATCTTCGCTAAGCTAGAGGCACTGAGTGGTAAGAAATATGTCGACATCTACCCACATGATCCCGGTGCCCAGGAACGCGCTGACGAGCTAGAGGTCGCTATCGCCTGCCGCGTCATTGCGGACCATATTCGGACGCTCTCACTCTCCATCGCCGATGGTATCCAGCCTGGCAACACGGGGCGTAACTACGTCCTCCGTCGTATCCTCCGCCGTGCCGTGCGCTACGGTCGCGCCCTTGGGTTTGCTGGGGATCAACTCTTCCTCAGCCAGCTCGTCGATGTGCTCGCCGATCAGCTAGCGGTCTTCCCGGAGCTACAGGAGAAGTCCCAGATGATCAAGGACACGCTCGACCGTGAGGAGAAGAGCTTTAACGAGAAGCTCGACCGCGGTCTGAAGCTCTTCGCAGATGTCCAGTCTAAGCTTACCGATAAGAACTTCCCTGCAGACCAAGCCTTTAAGCTCTATGATACCTACGGGTTCCCGATCGACCTCACCGCCCTCCTCGCCCGCGAAAACGGACTCACGCTAGATGAGAGCGCGGTAGAGGTCCACATGGAGGAGCAACGGAACCGTGCCCGTGCTGCCCAAAAGTCAGAGATCGTCCGCGCTGTGGACATCTCCACCGAGGAGCAAACCACCTTCCTCGGGTTTGACCAAACGACACTCACGACGACCGTTACAGAGGTCATTCCGCGTGAAGAAGGGTGCTTCGTGATCACCGCGCAGAGTCCATTCTACGTTGAAAAGGGGGGACAGATCGGTGATACGGGCACGCTGGGTTCCTACCCTGTCCTCTCTGTCACCCAGGTGGGTGATGCCATCGTCCACATTCTACCAGCCGATGCCGAAGTCGCGGTCGGGCAGAGCGTAGAGCTAAGCGTGCACAGCGAACGTCGCCAAGCGATCTCCGCGCACCATACCGCGACCCACATTCTCCACTGGGCACTGCACGAGCATGTCTCTGCCGAGGCATCCCAAGCGGGTTCCATGGTCACCGAGGATCGCCTACGGTTTGACTTTAACTCTGCCGCCCTCACTGCGGAGCAACTCACAGCGCTGGAGGAGGCGGTAAACGCCCAAATCGCTGCTAATGGCACCGTGAGCTGGCAAGAGGTCGCGCATGCTGACATTAAGGAGCGTGAGGACATTATGCAGTTCTTTGGCGATAAATACGGCGAGCACGTGCGCGTCGTCCAGATCGGTGGGGAGGCTCAGGCGCTCAATGGATACTCCATGGAGCTCTGTGGTGGCACCCACACCAGCACCACAGGTGCACTCGGGCAGTTTATCATTAAGAAGGAAGAGGCCATCGCCTCTGGCGTGCGCCGCATCGAGGCCGTCTGTGGC
>CAYWAG010000352.1:0-2374 GCA_964455925.1 uncultured Verrucomicrobiales bacterium
TATAAGTCGAGGACCTTCCAATGGGATAATTTGTTCTTATCCTGCTACAAGGGGTGGAAATGTGGGCGGTTTAAGGACTCTTCAGCTGGGGAGATTAACTATGAATTACTCATCAAGCCTGATGAAGTTAATCCCGAGGAGCACTTGCTCTTTAAGCCCTCTGGTAGAGTAATCCCACGAGATTCAGACCCAACGAGTGAGAGCCACCAAAAGGCGAAAGAAACCATTAGGGTCTTTAATCTCAATGCCTCACACCCCAAAGATGATAACCAATCTCTGATCTACCTGCGTAAACAGGCCATTGATCAACACAGAGGGCTTGAGGAAATGATAGCGCAATCCCTAGAACTCTTAGAAGAAAGCGAGGAAGAAGACCTCGCACTTGTTCTCGAGTTGATCCGTGAAGAATTAGAGGCGCTAGTGAATGCTCCTTATTTCACGGCTATTAAGCATAGCCTACTTCCTCCTCACCTCCAGATCGCCACGGGGGCATAAGACAAGTTCTTGGTGGAGGAATACGCCCAGCTTTAGGAATTTAGCAGGCTTTCACGATCCCCCTTTCTCAGTGAAGGGAAAAAGAGGGGCGGAACAGTGAGAAATCGGTTGCCCTCGAGGGAAATCTCTGGTCTTTATAGCTCTGATTAGAATAAATCTACACAACTGATATGAGAACACTCCTCCGCGTAGTCGCGATGATTACATTACTGTTTAGCTTCACCGCTGTGGCACAAGCCGCTGGTGGAGGTGACCCTGCATATAAGGCCTCCGAGTATAAGGAGCTAGGTCTAAAGAAAGACCAGTATGCGAAATTCCCTAAGCCGCTCAAGCTCTATGAGAAAGTGGACGGCACGATCGGCGAGAAGCTCGCCGCCCGGACAAAGGGGAAGCATGGTGCCTTTAACGTCGTCGCTACGATCATCTTCGTCCTCGCGATCATGCACACCTTCCTAGCTGGCACGTTTACCAACCTAGCTTATAAGTTTAAGAAGCAGCATAAGGAGCACATTAAGGCCAACAAGCGCCGAGCTGAGGATAAGCCTGAGGTCGATGCAAAGGATGATGAGTCCTTCCGCTACCACTTATTCCACTTCCTAGGTGAGGTAGAGGCGGTGTTCGGCATCTGGGTGATCGCGCTTGCGGGGGCGGTCGTTTACTTCTTTGGGATCCAGGATGGTAGTGCCTGGGATGGGGTTAAGCAGCTCCAGCAATACCTCGGGCATGACGTCAACTTTACGGAGCCTCTCTTCGTGATTATCATTATGGCGATCGCGGCGACCCGTCCGATCGTGCGCTTTGCGGAGAGTGTGGTGAACAAGATTGCAGGTGTCTTCGGCGGTAGTGATGCTGCTTGGTGGCTCTCTGCTCTTACCATTACTCCCATCCTTGGCTCCTTTATTACAGAGCCAGCGGCTATGACGATCGCCGCGATGCTTCTTGGTAAGAAGTTCTTTGAGAAGAACCCCTCATCGAAGTTTGCTTACGCGACCCTTGGTCTACTCTTTGTGAATATCTCTGTGGGCGGAACGCTCACGCACTTTGCGGCGCCACCAGTTCTGATGGTTGCGTCTCCATGGCACTGGGGCACAGACTTCATGCTCATGAACTTCGGCTGGAAAGCCATCGTGGGGATCCTGATCGCCAACGCGATCTACTTCGTTTACTTTAAGTCAGAGTTCGGTAAGCTGGCTAAGCCCGTGCTCGACAGCGCTACGCTCGTAGAGCGTAAGTGGGAGGAGCGTGAGGACGCGATCCCGGTGTGGATCACCGTTGTTCACCTCGGCTTCCTCGCATGGACTGTCGTGATGAACCACTACCCAGCTCTCTTCATCGGTGGCTTCCTCTTCCTTATCGGGTTTACTGAGGCGACCGGCCACCACCAGAACGATGTGAAGATGCGCTCTCCGCTCCTCGTGGGCTTCTTCCTCGCCGCGCTTGTGATTCATGGTCGCTGTCAGGGCTGGTGGATCGAGGTGCTCCTGACCTCTATCGACAACTCATGGATCCTCATGATCGGGTCTACCGTTCTTACCGCCTTTAACGATAACGCAGCGATCACCTTCCTCGCCTCCCAGGCTCCTGGCCTGGGGAACATGGCTAAGTATGCCGTCGTGGCTGGTGCCGTAACCGGTGGTGGTCTGACCGTCATCGCGAACGCGCCAAACCCTGCGGGGCAGTCGATCCTCAGCAAATACTTCGCGGGTGGGGTCTCCCCTGGCAAGCTTGTGATGGGGGCGCTGATCCCGACCATTATCATGGGGGCGTGTTTCATGCTCCTCCCATCTAAGGGGATGAAGCACGGACCAAAGCAGAAGGCTGAGGCGGCGCACTATGAAGACGCCCATAAGCTGAAGCCCGCTGGCGAGAGCCACTAGGC
>CAYWAG010000353.1:0-2364 GCA_964455925.1 uncultured Verrucomicrobiales bacterium
CTGCCCCCTCTTCGTGTAAGAGGACTGGAGAGCACGCCAAAAGCCCCCCCTTGCCCATTTACCCCCCTCTCGCCATGTCAGAAGATATCGCACCGACTCAGAAGCTCCCTACCGTCGCCATCGTTGGCCGCCCAAACGTGGGCAAATCCTCCATCTTTAACCGCCTAGCAGGACGTAAGATCGCCATCGTGCTGGACCAGCCGGGCATCACAAGAGACCGCATCCACGGCACCTGCGCCCTGACCGAGCCACACTGCAACCTCGTGGACACAGGCGGGATCGGCGAGGAAGCGGACGAGGAGTTCACCACCGATGTCCAGGTAGAGGCAGAGATCGCCATGTCCTCTGCCGACATCATCCTGTTCGTCGTTGATGCCCGTGCTGGGCTACAGACTGCGGATGAGACGATAGCTAAGATCCTGCGTCGCGCCTCTAACAAGCCCATCGAGCTGGTCCTGAACAAGTGTGATACAGAGCAATACGAGAGCATGTCCGGTGACTTTGCCCGCCTCGGGTTCGGCTCTGGCATTCCTGTCTCCGCAGAGCACGGGCGGAACTTTCCAGAGCTCATCGAGCGCATTGACGAGCACTTTGAGACCTTTGAGAGTGAGATCGAGGAAGTCCGTGGACGCTCCCTAGAGCAAGGGCTAAAGATCGCCATGGTAGGACGCCCAAACGCGGGTAAATCCTCCCTCATTAATGCTATCATGAACGATGAGCGCACCATCGTCTCTGAGATCTCTGGCACCACTCGTGATGCGGTGGACATCCCCTACCGTCGTGGACATGAGAAGCACACCCTCATTGATACCGCAGGCCTCCGCCCTCGGGGCAAGCGTGATAGCTCCGTCGAGGTCTTCTCTGCCATGCGGACGGAGAAAGCCATCCGCCGTGCCGACCTCGTGCTCCTCGTAGTGGACCTCGCGGCTGGAGTCTCCGCCATGGATCGTAAGATCGCGCGCCTCGTGCAGGCCGAGGGTAAGCCCTGTATCATCATCGCTAATAAGTTTGACCTCTACCTGCCCGACAAGTCTAAGCCTGAGCGCATGCAAAAGGCAAAGGAGCACCTACGGGACGAGCTCTTTTTCCTCCACTTTGCGCCCTTCGTCTGTGTCTCTGCGCTAAAGTCGCAGGCGATCGATCAAATCTTCCGCTCTGTCGCCCGCGTCCGAGATGGAGCACGTAACGCCCTCAGCACAGGCGAGCTGAACCGCCTCATCCAGAACGCCATTATTCGGAATCCCCCTTCAGAGCATAAGATCATTAAGAAGCGCCTAAAGATCCTCTACGTCACCACGGCATATAATGAGCGCTACGCTCAGATCCCGGTGCCAGAGCTCATCCTGTTCGTCAACGACAAGCGCCTCATGAGCGAGAACTACCAGGCGTACCTCGAAAACCGGATCCGTGATGAGCACGTCTGTCTCGGGCTGCCTATCCCGTTCTCTGTCCGCTCCCGTAACCGTAAGTAAGCCCCGCCGCTCCGCGAGGCTGAGCTTATTTTAAGAGTTTCTCGATTCTACGATTGCATAATTACTGAAAACGTGTGCTTCATCCTGGTATGAAGAACCCCCTTCATCTCCTCATGAAATCCCTCCTCCTTCTCCTTGTTGCCACCCTGACTAGCTGTGTGACCCCAATCGCGGCGAACCCTGGTGCCCCTACCGCGCCGCCGCTCTCACAGGCGAACCCATACTACAGCCCTCCTCCATACGCGACACTAGCGCCGACGCAGCTCCGCTGGATCTCTGGGCGTAAGGATCTACAAATCTGTGCCCTCACCTTTGATGACGGGCCGCACCCGCAGTACACGCCGCGTATTCTCGACACGCTCAGACAACGTGGGGTTAAGGCGACCTTCTTCACCCTGGGGCGCAGTGTAGACCGCTACCCGCAGATCGCGGCACGCATCGCAGCAGAGGGGCATGAGATCGGGAACCACACCTACACCCACGGCAACCTCAGCAAGATGTCAGACGCCAACATCCGTAAGGAAATGGATCAAGGCCGTGATGCCATCGTCCGCGCAACGGGGCAATCCCCCCGCATCATGCGCGCCCCATACGGTGCCATTAAGGCAGCACAGCGCCAAATGATCTATAACAACTATAAATACCCAGAGATCTTTTGGTCTGTAGATTCCCGCGACTGGGAGTCTAAGAACGCCGCCTCCGTCACCAACATCATCATGCGTGACACCCGCCCAGGCGGCATCATCCTCGTGCACGACATCCAAAAGTCCGCCGTAGATGCCCTCCCTGTCTTCCTAGACCGTCTGATCGCCCAAGGCTATAAGTTTGTCACCGTCTCTGAACTCATCCGAGTCAGCACTATGGCAAACCCACAAGACGCCGTACAGCGTTA
>CAYWAG010000354.1:0-2351 GCA_964455925.1 uncultured Verrucomicrobiales bacterium
TTCTTGATGACTTCAGATGGGTGGTTGATCTTACGAGTCCAGGAGAGGTCGGAGACGTGGATCATCCCGTCGATGCCTTCCTCTAGGCCAACAAAGGCACCGTAGGAGGTAAGGTTACGCACAGCACCGGTGATCTTGGTACCGATTGGGTAACGCTCTTCGATCTTGACCCATGGGTTCTCCTCGAGCTGACGAACGCCGAGGGAGATTTTCTGCTCCTCGGTGGAGACACCGAGAACGACAGCCTTGATCTCTTGGTCGAGCTCGAGGACATCTGATGGGCGAGAGATACGCTTAACCCAGCTGAGCTCGGAAACGTGGACGAGTCCTTCGACGCCTTTTTCGATCTCGATGAAGGCACCGTATGGAAGGAGTTTGGTAACTTTACCGGAGACTTCCTTACCGATTGGGTACTTAGCGAGGATGTCTTCCCATGGGTTGTCGCTCATTTGCTTCAGACCGAGGGAGACGCGCTCCTTGTCCTTATCGATCTCTAGGATCTGGACTTCGAGAGGCTGTCCGATGCGGACCATCTCTGATGGGTGCGTGACGCGGCCCCAGCTCATGTCGGTGATGTGGAGGAGACCGTCCATGCCTTCGAGGTCGACGAATGCACCGAAGTCGGTGATATTCTTGACGACGCCGGTCACCTTGTCGCCCACTCCAACAGTTTGGAGGAACTTCTGGCGACGCTCGGAGCGCTCTGCCTCGATGACTTCGCGGCGGGAGAGGACGACGTTCTTACGGTCCTCGTTGATCTTAACGATCTTAAATTCGTAAACATTACCGACGTATTCGGCAAGATCCTTAGGAGGAATGATGTCGACCTGGGAACCAGGAAGGAAGGCTTCTACACCTACGTTAACAGTAAGACCACCTTTGACAGCAGCTTTGACTTTTCCTTTCACGAGACCACCGTCTTCGTAAACGCCTACGATCTTCTCCCAGTTCTGCTTGTAAGCAGCTTTTTCCTTAGAGAGGACTACCATTCCTTCGTCGTCCTCGAGCTTTTCGAGAAGGACTTCGATCTCATCACCGACTTCGATGTCTTCGCCATCGAACTCGTTAGACATGATAACACCTTCGGACTTATAACCAATGTTAACGATGACGACCTGAGGGCGGATCGCGATGATGGTTCCGTTTACGATAGAGCCTTCCTTAAATTCACGGAAGTTCTCGTTGATGAGTGCATCGAGCTCTGGGCTGATAGCCGGCTCTGATACTGATGCTGACATAATATGTATGTATATTGGGTTTAGTTTTGTTGTTCGGGGTGAGGGAGCGTGGTGCAGGACACCGTGTAAAATCTGCTCTCTCACCAGAGTTGCCTCTAATATTCATGACAGTATGAGGCACCGACCTGCCATGAGGGAGGGTGAACCTAGTGACCACCCTCCCAGATAGCAAGGAAAAAGAGACGAGAATCTTGCGCCCGTCGCCCTCTGCTGCAGCGCGTTAAACAACAGGCTTGCCCAGGCGCGCTAGTAGAGTATGTTTATGAGAAACCTCTTATTCCTCCTGACCCTCTGTATTATGACCGTATCCGCTGAGCAACCCCAACCGCCGCAACTTGAGACCATCACCCTAGGCGGAGGATGCTTTTGGTGTGTGGAGGCGGTCTATGACCAGCTTGATGGGGTAGAGTCGGCGACTTCCGGCTACATGGGGGGCGAGGTAGAGAACCCGACATACAAGCAAGTCATCACAGGCCTAACAGGGCACATCGAAGTGGTGCAAGTCCAGTTCGACCCCGCCAAAGTTACGCTCGCGGAGATCTTAGAGTGGTTTTGGCAGATGCATAACCCTACTACAAAGGACAGACAAGGAAATGACGTCGGGCCGCAGTACGCCTCTGCTATTTTCTATGAGTCTGATGCCCAAAAGACGGTTATAGAGAAGTCCATCACGCAAGCACAGGAGGCATGGGACGCCCCTATCGTCACTCATGTGCGGGCGGCAGCCCCCTTCTATACGGCAGAGGGGTACCACCAAGAGTATTACCGCCTCAACAAGAATAAGAACCCGTATTGCCAATACGTGATCACCCCTAAGCTGAAGAAACTGAAGCTGGAGTATTAAGCCGGCCACGACCTGCGGAATGAAATGGAGCCACAGGGGGACTGAAGGTGTGATATATAAGGATTTTTTGTCACTATTCTGGTGGGAGGCTGCAGGACATTTAAACCGCGAAAGGCGCTAAATCCCGCTAAAAAAGAGAGGGACGCAAACCTGCATGGGAGTGCATCATCGTATTACGTTCCACGCGAGCATATTCGAGCTCACATTACGGTGATCACACTACACGACAATTTTCTACTCATATTTTCGCCCGCAGATTGCGCAGATTA
>CAYWAG010000355.1:0-2334 GCA_964455925.1 uncultured Verrucomicrobiales bacterium
CTCTACCCCGGGCTTTGGGCTTTCTCCCCTATCGGGGAGACCGTGTTGCGAAGTTTCACGAATTACCCTGTAGCATAAGGCTCTCATGCGAAGTTTATTGTGGTATTCCTATTCTGCACTGCCCCTCTTTTACCCTGCCTGAATAGTTACCTGATTCACTCTAATCCGTTCACGTGGTAAGTAATACGACGATGCACGAACATGCAGGTTTGAGTTTCTCTTTTTTTTAGCCGAATTTAGTTATTCGGGTCGATGAGTTGCACGTGATCCTGTTCACGAGTGAACAGGTGGCGTAGGTAGAGCTTTAGCCCTTCTTCCCTGGCATGGTTCTGCAGGCGCGCCTCCATGGCGGCGGGTGTTTCTGGGACTTCCCTAGCGGGCTTTTCCTCGATCACCTCTAGGTAGTGCCAGCCCAGAGGGCTGTGGATCAGAGTGGGTTCACGTAATGGGAGCGAGAAGATCGTCTCTGCCATGCCTTCCTGCAGGCGGTGGGGCGATACCCAGCCAATGTCTCCTCGCTGCTTCTTAGCACGAGGGTCGTGGCAAACGCGTTGAGAAACCTCTGCAAAGCTCGCCCAGCCGGTGCGGTAGGGCGCTAGACTCATCTGCAGAGTGCGTTGGGCTTCCTCCGCCGTCTCCTCCCGCGCGGTAGAGCGGTAGATGTGTCGAATGTGACGCAGTGGAGGGAGGGTCAGCATCATTGGCTGTGGTGGGTTCTCCGCTACCTCTTCTGGCGAGAGTGGGGTCACCTGGATTTGTCGTGCTAGGTAGTAGCGTTGTTGTAGGTGTGCTTGCGCTCGGAGTGCCAGCTCTCCGTCGATGAACCCTTGGCGGGACAGGGCGTCACGCTGCTCTCGCTCATCGCTAAACGCGCTTTCATCGTACTGCACCTCTAGGGATAAGCTGGCGGGAGTAATCGCCGGCAGATGTCGCTCGTTGTGGTGCGTTTTAATCCGCAATAAGTGCTCCAGGATGAGCTCTTGGCGGCAATGCTGGTAGAGCAGGTCAGACTCGGCATCTGAGAGGTCGCTTAGACGGCGCCCGCGCACATAGAGATGCTCCTCCATCCGGTAGGTGACCTGGTCTCGCATGAGCGGCTGCCCATAAACCAGTGCCGCCACTCCTTGCTCGCGTAAGACAGAGACATCCGTCCCATGCTGTGCCAGCACCCAGCCATGGATCGGCCCTTTGATCACCTTCAGATCCAGCAGGACATAGGCGACTACGATCCCATAAATGATAAAGCGCCAGACAAACCCTCGTGACATGAACCTTGTTTCCTAAAGCTGAGCTGTTTCCTCCCCTATATCCGGTATTACCACGCCATTAAGGTGCATGCGAGGACTGCGATCCCGTAAACGAGTCCTGCACTCACGAGCATATTCCAGCGCATACGCTCTGCGACCACCCAGTTCACTAAGTCACGGAACAGGTATGGAAGACCGACGAAGAAGACTCCTGCGGTAACAATAGCATACCCAAAGATAGGGATCAGCACACGGGTAGGCTCGTCTTGAAACATCGCGGCTTGCATCAACGGACCCGCCGCCATCAACGCTAGCATACCTAGACCTCGGACGAACAAGAACTCACGAACGTAGAGACACATCCCAATGCAAAAGATCGGGACAGCTATGCGGAGCAAGGGTTTAGCCGCATTAAACTCCGCCAGGTTCCGTGATAGACTACTGAGGATGGGGACGATGCTGTTCTGCTCTGGAGCGACCAGAAGCCAAAACCACCCCATCGCTAAGCACATAACGATCACGCCCGCGTTATAATGACGCGGTAACTTCTTTAGCCACGTTTGGCAGAAGTCTGGCTTAAGCAGCATAAAGAGATGCGTAGCAATGAGATAAACCGCAACAGGCCATCCGACCTGAACTAGCGTAAGTTTCTCGTAGGGGTGCACTAAATCCATATCCATGATTTCTTAGTGAGATCTCTACAACGCGTAAAGAGAATTTAGCGAGAATTCCCAGCAGGGCTGTGAAGCAAGGGAAATGCCTCGTATGACATCCAGAGTGGACAAATTTCGGGCTGGGTTGCGCTTATCCCTCACAGCTGAATCTCTAACGTATATCATCCGCTCTATGTCTCGCCTTCTTCTCCTCGCTTTACCTCTCCTCGCATTCTTTTCTCTCTCTCTGTTTGCCCAACTTACGAGAGCGGACTATACTGATGTAAAGATGAAAGAATTAGAGACCGCCCCCGACCAACCCGCAGAAGCAATCGTGAAAACGGCAGCGGAGTGGATGCAACTCCTCACGAAGCAGCAATACCATGTCCTCCGCGAGGCTGGTACCGAGCCTGCGAACAGCCCTATCTATGAGC
>CAYWAG010000356.1:0-2317 GCA_964455925.1 uncultured Verrucomicrobiales bacterium
TTTAGCGATTTTAGCGGTTAACCACTCCTTCAGCCCCACCTGAATAGTTACGGCTTCCGATTGCGTTGGGGACGGTGGTAGGTGTCCAGCATTGTCGTAAGGGGGAGGATGCTCGGTGTGGTTGATGACGGCGAGACGCCGTCACTCCCCTCTGGGGAGGGGGGGAGAAGGTTGGAAACCTTCTCTGCGGTTAGGCTTTGCTCGCGCGGACCATGGCGATGAACTCATCGAAGAATCCGGTGGAGTCATATGGCCCTGGAGCTGCCTCTGGGTGGTGCTGCACGGAGAAGACGGGGGCGTCGGTGAGGCGGAACCCTTCGACGGTCTTATCATTCAGGTTGATGTGGGTGACCTCTGCGTTCTCTGGGAGGGAGTCGGCATCGGTGGCGAACCCGTGGTTCTGCGAGGTGATCTCGACCTTGCCGGTGCGGAGGTCTTTCACTGGCTGGTTCCCACCACGGTGGCCGAACTTGAGCTTATAGGTCTTACCGCCGACAGCATGGGTAAGGATTTGGTGCCCGAGGCAGATCCCGAAGATGGGCTTCTTACCGATGAGCTGACGCACTTCCTCGTGGATGTATCCGAGCGCGGCGGGGTCACCTGGGCCGTTGGAGAGGAAGATGCCGTCTGGATCCATAGCTAGGACGTCGGCCGCGGGTGTGCGGGAGTTCACGAGTGTGATGTTAAACCCAGCTTGGCGTAGGCGACGTAGGATGTTGCGTTTGATGCCAAAGTCATATGCTACGATGTGGAACTCGGCTTCAGGGAGTTCTTGGTAGGTGCCTTCTTGTCCAGAGGTCGCGTTCGGGATCGTCCAGTTACGGGACTCACCCTCCCAGAGGTAGGTCTCTGGCGTGGTGACTTCTTGCACGAGGTCTTGCCCTTCCATGGATGGGGCTGCCTTGGCAGCTGCCACGGCCTCCTCCTCGGAGAGTTCGCTGGTGATACATGCGTTCATGGCTCCACGTGAGCGGAGGTGCTTAGTGACCGCGCGGGTGTCGATCTCTTGGATACCGACGACGCCGTTGTCGATGAAGTAGTCCTCTAGGGACTGCTCAGAGCGCCAGTTTGATGGGATTTCGCTGAGTTCACCGACTACGAACCCGGTGGCGTGCGTGCCGGCGGACTCTGCATCAGCGGCGTTCACGCCATAGTTACCCTGCATGGGGTAGGTCATTGTAATGATTTGGCCTCGGTATGAGGGATCTGTTAGGATCTCCTGATATCCAGTCATGGAGGTATTAAAACAAATCTCCCCCGTGGTCGTGCCTACTTTACCAAAGGCTATGCCTCGGAATACCCGCCCGTCTTCTAGTGCCAAAAGTGCTTCCATAAATCTGTCAGTGAGTAAGGGAGAGCCGGGCGCAATGAGCAAGACTTTTTTTCAGACGGATCATTCCCTCATTAGGAAAAGTCACGCGCGTGGTGATGCGTGCTTGATCTTAGCTCCGTATGCCTATAGGGTGCGGGGAACCCATGAAACGCTTTGTGATCTTAATCTGCATTTTTATCGTTTGTTTTTTCTGTGCTTTTTGGATCAAGAGCAATGGTCTCTTTAATCCTAGCCCGACAGGCAGGCAGCCAGAGAAGTATGAACTGCAGGCTTCCACCCTAGGGGACCTGGATCAGCTAGAGCTACTACAGCGCATCGATGAGGAGCGGACTACGCTCATCAACGGGGTGGTGCCATCCGTGGTCTGTATCTCCGCACAGGGGGTGACGAGCGAGATCGAGGGCGGTGCTGTGGCGAAGGAGAAGGTGGTGCAAGACATTGGGTCCGGGGTGATTATTTCGCATGAGGGGCACATCGTGACGAACTATCACGTGATCTCTGGGAAGGAGAAGTTCCGTGTCTCTCTGCATAACGGGAAGAGCTATGATGCCCGTAAGGTGGGAGCGGACCCTAAGCTGGATATTGCGGTGCTGCACATTAAGGTGGAGGAGGGGGTGTCGCTCCAGCCTCTGAAGTTTGGGGACTCTGATGAGGTCCGGGTGGGGCAGATGGTGTTTGCCGTGGGGAACCCGTTCGGGCTACGTGCGACGGTGACGCAGGGGATCATCTCTGCTAAGGAGCGCTCGTTCTCTGATGATCAGCGCGACCTCTTCCAGACGGATGCGGCGATTAATCCTGGGAACTCTGGCGGACCACTGGTAAATGCACGCGGCGAGGTGATCGGGATTAACGTGGCGATTTACTCTACGGAAGAGGGGCAGCCAAAGTCACAGGGCGTGGGGTTCTCCCTGCCGTCGAACGAGGTTCTGCAGAGCTTTAAGCAGATCGCAGAGAAGGGGCGTCCTGTCAGCGGGTATATGGGGC
>CAYWAG010000357.1:0-2310 GCA_964455925.1 uncultured Verrucomicrobiales bacterium
CAGACTTGCGAACGAAAGAACTCCCTCTCTGTATGTATGCTGGCTTCCGTGGCTTCAAATACGCTTCCCTTGTAAGAGATACAGGTTCCCTTACAGCCGATAAAAACGGAGCCTGACGACTCACATCTCTAGTGGAACACGCCATCAGGAGAAGGCATATCGGGAATATTGTGTAGAGGTTCATCATCTCTCGTATCATTGTCAGTAGCACGATCAAGTCTAGATACTATGAGCTAACATAGGAGGAGCGTATCATCGGTAGGGTTCTCTCGCCGAGAGAACCGGTCGACCAGAGGACTCCTCCACCACAGGGCGCGCTGCACTGGTCGACCGGTTTCCTCGGCGAGAAAACCCTACCCGAGGAAACCCTACCCGAGGAAACCCTACCGACCCTACCGACCCTACCGACCCTACCGTGCTTGCCAGAGGTGGAGTTCTTGCTCGTGGGTGGTGCGTCCTTGGTGGTGGAGGTTTGGGAGGAGGTCGCCGAAGGCGTTGATTTCGGCGATGGCTAGGTGCTCGCCATTGATGTGGATCATGAGGTCTACGGCTAGGTAGTGGCTGCGTGGGAAGCTAGCGGCGGCGGTGGCACAGGTGCTGAGTATGCGGTCCCAGGTGGCGGCGGGGAGGGCGGAGCGGACGGCGTCTAGGTCTCCCCTGCTGTTGCCGAGGTGAAGGTTGGTAATAGGAGAGGTGCTCTGGCGGGCGACGATGTGGGCGGGTTGGCCGGCGATGACCAGGACGCGGAGGTCGAGGGCGCGCTGGTGGAGGGTGAGCTTGGGGAACCATGCCTCGACCAGGAGGTGCTCTGTGCCGAGGAGGTCGAGCAGGGTGGTGACGTCCTCCTGGCGGCGGTAGTGCTGGAGGCGCAGGGAGTTATAAAGGTGCCCGGATTTGAGCTGGACGCTGGTGGTGGCGAGGATGCGGTGGCGGGAGCGTTGCAGGGCGATGACGCCGGAGGCGGAGGAGCTGTGCCGGGGTTTGACGAAGACGCGGTTGATACCGGCCCGCTCCATGAGGTCAAAGATCTGGGCCGCACTGGTGGCAGGGCCGAGGAGGCGGGGAATGGGGAGGTCGGCCTGGGCGAGGTGCTGCTGGCAGCGGAGCTTGTCAAACATGAGCGCGATCTCGCTAGGGTGGCTCATGAGGGGAAGCGAGGGGGCGTACTCCGTAACGAGGGTGTGAATGTGGTGGAGGGTGTGGCTCCAGCCTCGGTACCAGGCGGGGCCGGCGCCGATGCGTCCGCGATTGTATTCGTCTGCGGAGTAGGTGGTGCCGCCGCCTCGGTGGACGAGGGCGTTGTACACGGAGGCGGACTCCCCAGAGGAGTCGATCCGGAGTCCGTCACAGGATTGCAGGGCGGGGACTAAGCACTGTGGGTCTGCGAGCAGGGCCTCCCAGGCGAGAACCCGCGGGGCGGGTAGCCCTTGGGTGTGACAGGCTTGGGCGAAGAGGGTGCACCGACGGTTGTCTGGGTTCCCGATGTGCAGGAGGCGCATGTTTACTCGGAGATGGCGATGTAGTAGTGCGCCTCGCCGTCCCAGTCATCTGGCTCTTCCTGCTGGGAGACATCTACGGGGATGCCGAGGGTGGCGAACTCGCGCATGATGGGGGTGGTCATGTAGTGGTGACTGAGGTTGAGAGACTGGAGGTTACGGATCTGGTCCGAGGCGAGTAGCGCGAGGGCGCCATCGTCCTGGAGTGTGCCCATGGAGAGATCCAGGTGCTGGAGCTGGGCCAGGATCGGAGCGGTAGCGATGTCGCGGGCAATGCCATTAATAATGGCACTGTTGCACAGCCCGAGGGTGGTGAGCTGTGGGAAGGGGTTGCCCATTAGGAGGTCGCGGACGTCATCTGGGGTGAGGTCGCCGCCGCGCTCGTCATCACCCAGCCAGAGTTCCAGGGTCTCTAGGGCGGGAAAGTCTGAGGCGAGAAGGTTGCGGAGAAACTCCTTATCCATACCTCCGGGCTGGAGGACGAGCTTCTTTAGCCGAGGGTGTGAGCAGGGGGTGAACGACATGGAGCCTTCGCCCCCACGGGCGTAGAGGACTTCTAGCTCGGGGAAGGACTGTAGGACAGGGGCGCCGACGTCGCCTTGCCCGATCCAGGTGAGCTCGCTCTCCTCCATCTCCATATCACCGAGGAAGAGCCAGCGCAGCTTAGGGAGCTGGACCTTATGCTGGAGGAGAAGGGTGACGGCCTCCTCGTAAAACTCATCGGCACATTCACCATTCAGACCGAGGCTGAGTCCGATGGTTGCGGCGCTTTTGGGGTCGGCGAGGTATTGTGGGAACTGCTCGGTGAATTCGC
>CAYWAG010000358.1:0-2304 GCA_964455925.1 uncultured Verrucomicrobiales bacterium
TTTTTACCCGCAGATTACGCCGATTTACGCAGATTATTTTGGGGGTATTCAGAGGGATTCTGTAATTTTCAGGGTAACGCTGAGATTCCTTTATGGTTTGTGAGGGCGAGAGAGTTTCAGGGTGAATTCCTATTGCAGGCGCAAATCAATGAATTTCTAAAAAATTAAATGGAAATCTGCGTTAATCTGCGCAATCTGCGGGCGAAAATATGAGTAGAAAATTGTCGTGTAGTGTGAGTAATTTTAGCGTAATTTAGCGCTTTTTAGCGGTTCCTCTTCCTAAAGAGAGGGCAACTCCAGTGCGCCCCGTATAGAGGCGCGGTGCGTGGTCTATTCTGCGGGTTTGACCTCGCAGAAGTAGGCTCCGACTTCGCCTGGTGTGTCACCGCCAAAGATGAAGTAGGGGGACAGCTGGTGGGAGCCGGCCTCTAGGTGCGTGTGAAAGGTGATGTGCGTATCATCAGCGCTGACGGGTTGCTGCGCGATGGTCTCGCCATTAATCTTGAGCACGGCTTGCTCGATGGGGATCGCCACCCCATCTGTGGCGGAGTAGTTCTGACCTACGCCTGGGACGACTGGCTGCGCGGGGACGGCCTGTGTCAGCTGGAGCCCAGACCCTACTGGCCAGCGGCTCATGGTGATGGAGTAGTCACCGGATTCGATGACTTTGACCGCCCAATATCCATGGAACTGCCCGGGCTTCTCTAGCCCGTAAGCCGCTCGCACCATGGATTGGTTCCATGCGGGGTATGCTTCTTGGATCCAGTCATGGGCATTCAGGTTCGTCACGGGGGACTTTGGATCGCCGATGTAGAGCTCGGTGGTCTGGGTATAGGTCGGCTCTAGCTCGGCCCAGGTTTGGTCATACCACTGCGTGAGGCGTTCGACGACGGTGGGGAAGTCTTGGTAAACATTGACCTGCTGGCCGGGGTCATGCTGAATGTTATAGAGCTCGTCCCCGTTGACGAGACGCCACTTACCGGACATGACGGAGGTTTGCTTCCACTTCACAGGATCGACCACACGCTGGGAGTCAGAGAAGACGACCCGGTTCTCCCAGTCGATAGGAGCGGAGTCTGAGGCATCGCTCAGGAGGCTTTCCAGCGTGACGCCATCAAACTTTGTCCCAAAGCTGTTCCCGACCTCTGCGAGGTCTAGCAGGGTAGGAACAATGTCCACCATGTGCGTGAGCTCAGAGATCTTTAGGTGCTGGTCTAGCCCATACTTAGGCCAGCGGAGGGTAAAGGGGACCCGGTGCCCGCCCTCGTACTCGGAGCCTTTCTTTCCGCGCATCCCTGCATTATAGAAGGTATGCCCGGTAGCGGTGCCGTTATCGGTGGTAAAGATGAAGATGGTGTTCTCTGCCAGGCCCTCGCTCTCTAGGAAGGAGCGGAAGCGCCCGAGGTTCTCATCAATGTTGGTAATCATCCCATAGAAGGCGGCGACCTGGTCGGAGACGCCTTCCTTCCCCTTATACATATCGAGGTACTTCTGCGGCACACTCAGTGGGACGTGCGGCGCAGTGGTAGAGATGTAGGCAAAGAAGGGATCACCCTGATCAGAGCAGGAGAGCGCAAACTGAGCGGCTTGGTCAAAGAAGACATCGGTGGTATATCCCTCTGCCTGCACGATCTGACCGTTGCTGTGGTATTGGTCGTCAAAGTAGTCGTTATTCCACACATCGGGAGTCTGCCCGATGCCGCCTGCCTTATGGTAGTAGGTGTGCGTGAACCCTCGGTTCTCCGGGAGATACGGGTACACATCTCCGAGGTGCCACTTACCGAAGATACCGGTTTGGTAGCCAGCGGCCTGAAGGTAGTCTGCCAGTGTGACCTCATTCGTGCGGAGCATGGAGCGCCCCTGGATCGTGTGCCACACGCCTGTCCGGTTCGTCCAGCGTCCCGTCAGGAGGGAGCAACGGGTGGGGGAGCAGGTAGGCCCTACATGGTAGTCCTCTAGGTAAACGGACTCACCGATGAGCTTGTCAATGTTGGGGGTTTGGATCACAGGGTTCCCGGTGTATCCGAGGTCTCCGTATCCTTGGTCATCAGTGATGACGAGGACGATGTTAGGCTGCTGTGTGGCCCAGAGCATGGTGGCTGTGGTCAGTAGCAGAGCAAGGCAAGATAGTAGTCTCATAGTTAATATTGAATACGCATGTATGACGGGAGAACAAGACACGATGATCGATCAAAGGCGTCTCCCCTCATCTGTTATTAGTATACATTATGACGCGTTCTACACTGATATTTATCAATTTATATTCCCTAACACACTACACGACATTTTTTATCCGCAGATTAC
>CAYWAG010000359.1:0-2304 GCA_964455925.1 uncultured Verrucomicrobiales bacterium
TGGATGACCTAGCGGTCGCTCTGGGGCTGCCGGTAGTGCTGGTGGTCTCTAATAGACTGGGGGCGCTGAACCATAGCTTACTGACGGTGCGCGCGGTGCGGGCGGCGGGGTTACAGGTGCTGGGGTATGTCTTAAATACGGTAGAGGAGAGCGAGTATGTCCATGCACAGCAGACGAACCGGGCGATGCTGGATGCGATCCTCGGGTGCCCCTGTCTGGCAGAGGTGCCGCTGGGTGGGGGGAGTGTCTCTGGGGCGGCGCTGGCGCAGGTGGTGTCTGCCACAGAGGGGGCAGAGACGGGCGATGCCCCTCGTGATTTACACGATTTACGATTGCATTTCTCCCCTGGGCTTGCGTAAGACTGAGCGTCTAACCCTTTTCCTACCCTTTTCCTACCCTATTCCTTATGGCAGAAGATCAATCACGGAAGACGCTCGATGAGCGCAACCAGATGTCGGACTTTGAACGACTTAATCACTCCGCAGCACACGTCCTAGCGACCGCCATCCTGCGCTTGTTCCCTGAGGCGCAGTTAGCAGGGGGACCTCCTGTAGATAATGGGTTCTACTACGATGTAGAGATGGAGCATCGTCTCACGCCTGATGACTTTGAGAAGATCGAGGCGGAGATGAAGAAGGAGGTAAAGGCGAACAATACCTTTGAGAAGGTCGTCATCTCTCGTGACGAGGCTCTGGAGCTAGCGCAGTCAGGGCGTCTCGGGGCGCTGACCGAGCGTAGTGAGGCCTCTAAGTTTAAGGTCGACCTCCTAGATAGTATTCCAGAAGGAGAGGAGATCTCTATCTTTAAGAACGGGGACTTTTGGGACCTTTGTGCCGGACCTCACGTAGGACGCACGGGGAACTGTAAGGCCTTTAAGGTCATGTCCGTGGCGGCCTCCTACTATAAGGGGGACCAATCCCGTGAGTCTCTCCAGCGTGTTTATGGCACCTGCTTTAAAAATAAGACCCTCCTCACCGAGCACCTAGAGCGCCTAGAGGAGGCTAAGAAGCGTGATCACCGTAAGCTTGGGCGTGAGCTAGGGATCTTCCATATCGATGAAATGGTAGGGCAGGGCTTACTGCTGTGGAAGCCTAAGGGCGCTCTGGTGCGACGCTCACTGCAAGACTTTATTACACGTGAGCTGGATGCTCAGGGGTATTCTCAGGTCTTCACTCCACACATCGGTAAGCTCGATCTCTACCGCACCTCTGGGCACTTCCCATACTATGAGGAGAGTCAATACCCCGCGATCCCTGAGCGCGATATTCTTAATAAGCTCAGTGATGAGAATGCAAGCTGTGCGGACCTCATGGCTGGACTGAAGAACGGCGAGTACGAAGGCTACATGCTTAAGCCCATGAACTGCCCGCACCATATCCGGATCTACGCTAGTGAGCACCGCTCCTATCGTGACCTGCCGGTGCGCTTAGCGGAGTTTGGCACGGTTTACCGCTGGGAGAAGAGTGGTGAGCTTGGCGGAATGACTCGTGTCCGTAGCTTTACACAGGATGATGCGCACCTCTTCGTGACCCCAGAGCAGCTCCAGCCAGAGATCGATGGCTGTCTCACCCTCGTTAAGAAGGTGCTCGCCACTCTTGGGATGGAAGATTACCGCGTACGGGTGTCCCTCCGTGATCCAGACAGCGATAAGTATGTCGGCGATAGTGCAGACTGGGATATGGCGGAGAACGCTCTCCGTGAGGCCGTTGGTCGTATGGGCGTGGATTACATCGAGGAGGAGGGAGAAGCCGCCTTCTATGGTCCTAAGATCGACTTCGTCGTTAAGGATGTCATCGGTCGTGACTGGCAGCTCGGGACGGTGCAGGTAGACTTCCAGCTACCTAAGCGGTTCGAGCTCGAATATATTGGATCAGATAATAAGCCTCACCAGCCGATCATGATCCACCGTGCGCCGTTTGGATCGCTTGAGCGCTTTACGGGCTTACTCATTGAGCACTTTGAGGGCAAGTTCCCCGTCTGGCTCGCGCCAGAGCAAGTGCGTGTGCTGACTATCTCTGATAAGTTTGATGATTACGCCAACGAGGTTGCGCAAAAGCTCGCCTCGCAAGGGATTCGAGTGAAGATTGACTCCTCCTCAGATAAGATCGGAGCTAAGATCCGTCTTTCACGCCTCGATCGCGTCCCATACTTCCTCGTAATTGGTGCGAAGGAAGAGGAGGAGAAGACAGTGAGCGTGCGTCACCGCGACCTCCAGGACCTCGGCGTCTTCCCGCTGGATCACGCCGTCGCCCAGATCGCGGAGGAAGCACGCGAGAACCTACTCGCTCCGCGTCCTTGGGAGGC
>CAYWAG010000360.1:0-2284 GCA_964455925.1 uncultured Verrucomicrobiales bacterium
ACATAAAGGGAGAAGCCTCTACCTTGCCTGGCAGGATTCCGCTGCGGAATCACGCTGCTGGTATGCAGTAGGTCGGCTGGATGCCTCTGATGCAGGTTATACTTATCGCTATACGCAGGGAGCGTTGGATGCCGAGCGCGCCTGTGGGTTCCTCCCTGCAGTGGACTTTCCTGACTTTTATAAGACCTACGAGTCTGAGCAACTGTTCCCTCTCTTTAGTAACCGCGTGATGACGAGTGGTAGACGTGGTTTCCAAGATTACTTGAAGCTCATAGACCTGCCTGAGGGGATTATTCCTGACCCGTTAGATATGTTGGCGGTAGATGGAGGGTATCGCAACACAGACTCCTATCATGTGTTTCCCGAGATCACCCCTGATGTGCATGGACACTTTACGACCCGCTTCTTCCTGCATGGGTGGCGACACACCAGCCCCTATGCTCAACAGCGCATCGACTTATTACAATGTGGAGAACCTCTCTACGTATCGGTAGAGCTGAATAACCCCACTGGCATCGCGGTGCAGCTTCATACCCAAGATTACTTAATGTTGGGGTGGTCACCTCGCTACCTCGCTCATGATCTGGTGCAGGCTATGGCATCGTCTGCCGCCAGGAGTGAGGTCAAGGCCAAGGTGGTAAAGGTGAATCCTGCTCCGGCTCCGTCAAGCCAGAGGGTGCTCATCGAGCTCTGCGCGCAATTCCCGAGTGGTTATACGCCGATGAGTGAGGAACAGTTTCAGGTGTTAGGCTCATCAGTATAACCGCAACGAGCAGGGGGCTCTGGAAGCTGCTGGTAACTGATAAGAGAAATACGGCTGGCTCTGTGATCGATCCGTGATAGCGTGCAGTATGACGACTCCTCTCTATACCGATGCCGCCCTGCAGGCGGACCAGCTTTGTCTGGGGCCACACTGGATTTATGATCAGGCACAGCTCGCAGCGGCATATCCCGATGGCGTAACAGAGCCTACGGATCCGCTGAGCCCGTATCACCCGGCGCGAAAGGCGGGACAGCACACGCATACGGGAGACCAACTACGCTTTCTGGCGCAGTCTATCCAGGCGCATGGTGGGTATGATCTTACCCATTGGCGGGCGACGTGGCTGGCTGAGATGTCGCACTATGATGGGTATATCGATGGCGCGACGAAGGCGACTCTGGCTACAGAGGCCCGCACCGCATCGGACTCTAACGAGTTTGCGGTCGTCTCTCGCATCGCCCCCATCCTAGATCTAGGGCTACCGGTAGAGGAGGCAGTCAGCGCGGCTTGCTCACAAGCCGCCCTCACCCATGGCGGTGCCCAAATCCCAGAGGCCTGTGCCTTCTTTATCCGCGTTGTAGCACGCCAGCAGGCGGGCGCCTCCCTGAGCGATGCCCTGACCGCAGAGGCGGCTACCGACCTCTATCCTACCCTAGGGGTGGCGGATGCTCTGAAGCAAGCCCAAGCCGCTGACCCTGTAGACTTCCGCGCCGTGGCACTCCAGTTCGGGCAAGCCTGCAGTCTCACCGCCGCCCTACCTCTCACCCTTTACTTCGTGCTCCATCACGCCGGGCCAGACCTCCAGAGCCGTAACGCACTCGCTGGTGGAGATAGCACCGCTAGGGCGATGGTGCTGGCGGTTCTGACTGCCTGATGCTCATCTGCATAACTCCCCTTATCCCTTACGCCTGATGCAAGGTGTGGAGCACGATCTCTGGGCGGCACCCAAACCGGACTCGCATCCCTGTTGTGCCTACACCGGAACTCACATAGACCTGCTGGCTGGGGGTAGGGTGAAAGTGCCCATCGATATAGCGCTTCCCGTACTTTACCCGGACGGGCGCGAAGTTGATCACAGGCACGCGGCACTGTCCCCCATGGGTATGCCCAGAGAACTGGCAGAGCAGGCGCCGCTCCTGCCGGATCACATCAAAGTAATCGGGCTCATGCATTAACGTTAATGCGGGCTGGCTCTGTGCGATCCCGTGATACGCCTGCTGTAGGTCTGGCGTCCCCGCCCAGGCGGAGGTGATCCCAACGATGGGCAGCTGCGCCCCCCCGCGCGTTAGGCAGGCGGACGCATTCACGAGTAGCGACATCCCCGCCTCTGCACTAAACCTCTGCAGGGTCTCCGGGTCGCAATGCCACAGGTCATGGTTACCCAGGCACGCAAACGCCTGACGTCCCACATGGAGAGCCTGCAGGTAAACACTGAGCTGTGGCAGGGACAGCATATCATGGTTTACATAGAGCCTGCTGAAAAAGCAGGCTCTATTTTTTTCATGAAAAATTCGTAATTTA
>CAYWAG010000361.1:0-2281 GCA_964455925.1 uncultured Verrucomicrobiales bacterium
TCTGGCGTTCATGCCCAAGATGGGCATGCCACGGTTATCGCCGTAATGTGAGTTACTCCACCCGATAAAATCACTCCCTCATGATAGAATGTGCTATACATATCGATTTTATGATGTCAGGTTTTGCTCTATATGAGTGTAAAGAAGGTTGTTTGTATTGTTTTGATTGCATTAGTGGGGGGCGCGGCGTTGCTCGGGATGACAGCATACGGTGCGTACCGTTGGCTGATGACTACGGCGTATGATTCGATAAGCTACGGTTATAGCAGTTCTGGCTACTCCATGAGCTACGAGCGCTACACCCCGCAGGAGCCAGCGAAGACGGCGGCGGAGTGGCAGGAGCGTATAGTGGAAATGCAGGACAGTCTGTGGCTGGAGTTTGCAGATCTCTATGCGGAGCTACCGCCTGAGCAGGAATGGCCAGAGGTGATCGCCACGCTTACGGCGCAACAGGACGCAGCGCAGAAAAAGGGGGATGAGGCTAAGGAAAAGGCGTATGACTTCTTTGCCGCCCTGCTGGAGGGGGATATGGAGCGTGCTCGGCGCATGTATGTCGCCTCGGTAAGGGGGACAGAGGTCTCAAGCTATGAATACCTAGAGACGTTGCTACGGCTCGGCCAGCTGGGCGTCCCAATGGAGGAGGCGAAAGAACTCGTATCGCTCAAGGCTGAGGATGACTCGTCCCGTAAGAGTAAGGATAAGTGGAAGCAACTGTTAGCTGACGGTAAGGTCGATGCTGCCATTAAGGCGCTCAAAGCAGAGGAGGAGTGGAAGAAGCTCTACCGGATCGGGAAGCTCTATGAACGTGCGGACCTGGTAGAGGAGGCTCTAGACTCATGGAAGGAGCAGATGATGGCGCTGTTTGAGCCAGGCAGCTCCTTATATAGCTATAAAGTGAAGGATTACCTAGAGACCTTAAATTCCGAGGGTCGGTATGAAGAGGTGATCGCACTCGTCGCTAAGCTGCAGGAGCTGGCAGCTAAGGAGCGGTTCAATGGGTTGGATGACCTAGCACCCGTGTATTTGCTGGCGATCGCTGAAGGGCGAGGACATGTGGCTTTGTTATCGGAGTTAGAGCGTCTGCCGGAGTTCGAGGTCGATACTCGTGCTAAATATAGGCATTTCCTGTCGAATTACAGCACTGATGCAGAGCTACTGCTCCATATTACCCAGGCGTATCGTGAGAGCGGGCAGGTGGAGGAGGCGCAGCGCTTCCTCAAGGTTGCCCTGATCCAAAAGGGGGGAAATGACCTGCTGTATAAGGAGTTCTTAGCGCATTACTCTGCAGACATTGGGTTCCTAGACTCTCTCCTAGCGTGGGATCCATACGAGGAGCGTCCTCTGATCTGGAAGGGGTATTGGCATCTCCAGCAAGGGGAGCTGGATCTAGCTGAGGAGGCGGTAAACCGCGCGATCGCGCTGGATCCCTCTGATGGGGAGCAGGGTAAGGAGACGCGCATGGAGGTCTATAATGTCCTCTCTCAGATTCATGCGCAGCGTGGGAATGCGAAGGATGCCCAATTCTTTGCCGATGTGATGCGTGCGATTCGGGCGGGTGAGGTCGCGGATGACTTCTTGGCCCTAGGTCTGAAGGAGGAGGCGATTCGGAGGTATCAACAGGCCTTGGGGCACTTTGAGCACGCCTATTGTCTCCAGTCTCGCCTGGCTAAGACGCTGTTAGAGCAGGGGCAGGTAAAGGAGGCGAAGGTACACTTTGAGAAGGCCTTTGAGCTCATGCCCGTGAGCTTTGGCCCAGTGGAGAGCCATTGCTTCGGCTGCGAGGGGATCTTTGAGAGTAAGGAGGCGCAGGAGGTGGCAGAGCGCGTGTTTGGTGCTGTGATCATGGAGTCTCCGGAGAACCCACGCACCTATTACCTGATCGCTAAGCTCTATGAGGAACTAGACCGCCACGAGGAGGCGTTCCGCTATTATCGCATGGCGTTCGAGCGAGATCCAAACTACTATAACTGCGCGAAGAGGCTCCATGTGTATCTGTTAGCTAGCCCGAACCTCCGCCAACAGCATCCCGATCTACAACGCCAGATCATGAGCTGCTACCCGTATGCGGACTTAGATCAGCTCTTTAAGAACCGGCTGGACTTAAAGGCCGCCTGGCAGGATGCGCAGTCCTTAGTGGCAGAGCGCAAGCTCCCGTTAACCGTGCCGGTTCTTACTCTTCCCTTTGCGGAGAACGAGGACGCGGAGCCGGTCTCCTCCTACTACCGCTTTGAGCACGCTGCCCTAGACGGATGGGAGGCGCACGAGCTTCTGCGTGACCATT
>CAYWAG010000362.1:0-2242 GCA_964455925.1 uncultured Verrucomicrobiales bacterium
GCATAAAGGTGCGCCCTTGCAGCTGCATGACCGCTACCTTCCCCTTAGGCGTATCCAGGACGATGGAGCCATACCCGGGGGTATTTTTCTCATAGTTCAGTGGGCGGAGCACGCGTGGCTCATCCGGCAGGAACTCCGCCAGCTCACGCTGATCCCACACATGATCCCCCGTGGTGATGACCGTAGCACCAGCACGCATGAGTTCGATGGCGATCTTAGGCGTAATCCCCTTGCCCGCCGCTGCGTTCTCCCCATTCACGACGATGAAGTCCAGCCCACGTTCCTTCTTCACCTCTGGTAAATATTCTACCACAGCCTTACGCCCTGGAGCACCCACCACATCACCAAGAAAGAGTAATTTTAACACCTCAGACATACCAGCAGATGCTTTACTAGCAGCGCCTGCAGAACAAGCTTTTTTAAGAATGAAAAGGCTATGCCTGATCACCCCGCCTTAGAAAGTAGAAACGCATTGACCACTCTGGCTCCTGTGCTTACAAATAGCGCACATTACGCTCACCAATATGAAGATCGCATACACCCTAGTAGGAATGACCCGAGGACATGCATCCCGTGCCCTAGCTGTAGGCTCTGAGCTCATCCAGCGGGGGCATGATGTGCGCTTCTACACAAACCTCGATGCCTATGAGCTACTGACCGCTCGGTTTGGGTTTGAGCGCGTCATCGAGATCGAGATGCCTAAGTATATCTTTAAGGACGGAAAGATCTGCCTCTTCTCCACTCTCGTAAAGAACTGCAGTCTCGTGCTGAACCGGGAGAAGTATGTGCAACCCATGCTCGATACCTTTGATGACGACTGGCAGCCAGACCTGACGGTCTCTGACTTCGAGCCGCTCGCATGGTGGGTCTCACAGAAGCTCAACATCCCGCATGTCACCATCGACAGCCAGCGGTTCATGATCACCTCAGAGATGCCCCAGCGGCTCCCCTTTGTCGACAATATCCAGCGGGTCGTAGCATGGGCACTGCTCTACATCTTCTCCCCTCGTGCAGATCTCCGCATCGTCTCTAAGCAGTTCGCCATCCCCTATAGCACCGCCACCGAGCACTACGTGGGCGCGATCACGCGGATGAAGGTAGACCAGCTGGAATGGAGCCCAATAGGGAAGCACTTTCTCGTCTATATTAAGGCTAGCCTCATTCCGCGCCTGGAGGAGATGAACCAGATCGCGCGTGAGGCAGGGATCGTTGGGCGCGTGTTTGGTATCCCGCCAGAGCCGCTGGACGACTACGCGCACCTGGAGCACGGACAAACCTGCGAACACGGGTTCCTGGAGACGCTCTCCACTGCGGAGTTCGTCATCACTACCCCTGGCTCACAGACCCTGGCAGAGACCTGGTCGCTGGGCATCCCCGCCTACCTCCTGCCAGAGCCAAACCAGTTCGAGCAACAGATCAACATGCACCTCGATATCAAAGCAACGCCGCATCAATACGCAAAGTTCAACGCCCAACACGACCTCCGCCAGGCTCCCCTGACGGGACGCAAGACGAAGTCTAACACCTCTGCGGGGCGTCTCCGCGCCGCAGACCTCATCGAAAGCCTCGCCCCGGCATCACGATAAGCAGCGCCCCCTCTCCCTCCTCCCATGTCTGACCTCTGGAACCGACCACAGCAGCCCGCCGCCGACCACATCCCGCTGGCGGCTCGACTGCGCCCCCAGCGGATAGATGAGATCATCGGACAGTCTCACCTGCTAGGCGAGGGCAAGCTCCTACGCCGTGCCATCCTGGCAGACCAGTTCTCCTCCCTCATTCTCCACGGTCCCCCTGGCACGGGTAAGACCACCCTCGCGCGGGTTATCGCGGCGGAGACGACCGCGCGGTTTGAGACCCTGAACGCCACCGATGCCAACACCGCCGCGGTGAGAGAGAAGATCGACCTCGCTCGCCACTGGGCCGGTCTGCGGGGCGAGCGCACCATCCTCTTTGTCGATGAGCTGCACCGCTTCTCTAAGAACCAGCAGGACACCCTCCTGCCCCACCTAGAGGATGGCACGATCCGCTTCATCGGTGCGACGACAGAGAACCCGTACTTCGCGCTGAACAACGCCCTCCTCTCTCGCTCCCAGCTCTTCCAGCTGGAGTCCCTCACCGAGGACGACCTGCAGCACCTCCTGCAGCGCACGATCACAGACGCCGCCTCCTTTCCGCAGCACCCTGCCACCCAGCGCACCCTCACAGCGGAGGCCGCCGCACACCTAGCGGCAAAGGCTGATGG
>CAYWAG010000363.1:0-2205 GCA_964455925.1 uncultured Verrucomicrobiales bacterium
TCAATCTAATCTGCGTTCATCTGCGTAATCTGCGGATAGAAAAAATACGAGGGGAAAAATGTCGTGTAGTTTGAACCCCTATAACACTTAACGTCTTTGCGGTTTCCTCACTGCAGGCGTTAGTCATGCCAAGAAGGAGCCCGTCTCACGAAAGCCTGCGCTGGATTTCACGGATCGCCCAGGCGGCGTGCTCTAGGATCAGTGGGTCGTCCTCTGTCTGCATAGTCTGCTGTAGGGCGGGCAGGTCGGCAGCAGTCCCCGTGTTCCCCAGGGCGACACAAACATTCCGCAGGAAGCCGTGCCGCTTGATGCGCTTGATAGGAGACTTCGCAAACAGGGCCCGAAAGGCATCGACATCCAGGGTGAGAAAATCACGCAGCGAGGTCTGAAAGACGCTCTCACGCGCGGCAAAGTCCGCTTCCTGGCTGACCTGCGCGAACTTGTTCCAAGGGCAGACCTCTAGGCACTCATCACAGCCATAGATCCGGTTCCCGATGGCGCGGCGGAACTCCTCTGGGATCGCGCCCTTATTCTCGATCGTGAGGTAGGAGATGCAGCGACGCGCGTCCATCTCGTTTGGTCCCGTGATGGCTTGGGTCGGACAGGCGACCATACAGCGGGTGCAGCGCCCACACCGGTTACGGATAGGGTCTGTGCGGGTGACATCCAGTGTCGTGATGACCTCCGCCAGGAAGAACCAAGTGCCTAGATCATGGTGGATTTGGACTGTGGACTTCCCGTTCCACCCCAGGCCAGAGACGGTGGCAAAGTCACGCTCCAGCACCGGCCCGGTATCGACATAATAACGCTGTGTCCCCCCCATCTCCTGCATCGCCAGGTCCAGGTCCTTCAGCTTACTCTCGATCAGGTCATGGTAGTCGTTATTCCAAGAGTATTTAGCGATGCGGTATTCGGGGTTCGGGTGCTCTGAGCCTGGATTATAGTTCAGCGCGAGCGTGATGATAGAGCGGGCCCCATCCAGAATGTTCGCCGGGTTCGCGCGGCGCTCGTTGTTACGCTCGAACCAAGTCATATCACCATACATTCCCTCATCGAGCCATTGTTGATAGCGCGCAAGGTGCGGAGGGGCCTGCACCGCCGCCACCTTACAGTCCGCAAACCCAAGCTGCTGTGCGATGTAGGCGATGTTATCTTGGAGCTGCTGTCCCGTCATAATGCTATTCCTCGGTTTTTCTATCATGGGAGGCCACACGCCCCCTACTGACCACAGGAGGGAGCCTCACTCTCGCGCCCAGAGTAGTAGTAACTAGCGGAGTCGATGATCCCCGCAGCGATCTCAGAGGTATTTAGGTTCTCCGTATCGACCCTGACTTGCGCCACGGAGTCATAGATCGGGTCTCGCTCCTGCATGATCTGTAGGATAGTTCCCATCGGATCGTCGACCTGGAGGAGTGGGCGGTTCGTGTTTCCACTGATGCGCTCTAGCGTAGACTCCGCGCTGGTACGCAGCCATACGACGTAGCCCAGCTGTTGGATCAGCGGGCGGTTTACCTCGCGCACGGGCGACCCACCGCCCAGCGCGATCACAGAGATACTGTCGCCAGAGCGATCTAGTAAGGAGCGCAGAACCGCAGTCTCTACCTCGCGAAAGTACTCCTCCCCGTGTTGCTCAAAGATCTCCGGAATACTCATCCCCTCGCGCTCCACGATCAGCAGATCTGTATCCACAGCGGGGACCTCCAAAATCTGCGAGATCTCACGCGCCACAGCGCTCTTACCTGTCCCCATAAAGCCCATGAGAACAATGTTACCAGTTTGAATCATACCCCCACCCTAGCCCCTGACATACCAAAGGAGCAAGCCTATTCCATTCCCTTGGGTCATGGAAGTTACCGGGAAGACCTCTCTACCCGGAGCGCATTAACAGTTTAGTATCACTCCTCACACTACACGACCATTTTAAAGCACGCAGGTAACTATTCAGGTAGGGTAAAAAAGCTGAAAATAAAGCTTGTACAAGGGTGAATACCATGAATAAATGGAAGCATCAACCTAGAACATCCAACGAGAGGAGAGCTAATAACGCTAGCAAAAGAGGAACCTGAAAAGGTTGCTGATCTCGTGCTATCGTTGTTCGACATCGTTGAGAAGCAGGCGGCTCAAATCGAAGCCCTCAGGCTAAAGGCTCAAGTTCAGCTTGTTGCTTCCTAGAAGCTTTAGATTCAAGGGTTCTGCGAGAAACCA
>CAYWAG010000364.1:0-845 GCA_964455925.1 uncultured Verrucomicrobiales bacterium
GCCTTTACCGGTGGGTTCAGACTCTGGGAGGAAGACGCAACGATCCTCTAGCCGCATAATTGTGGCATGAGTATCCTGCTCATGATCTCCCTTGCTGGCGACAGCCACTTACTTCCCCCTCCCCTGCATTTTTCAGCACCAGTGTTTCACGACATTAATTAAGCTCTAGCCAACTGCTAGCGCACGCCGAATCCCCTCCGCCTTGATGAGGGTTTCCTCGTATTCCTTGCGTGGGCAAGAGTCCGCTACGATTCCAGCCCCAACATGGTAGCTCAGGCGCTGCCCCTCACGGATCAGCGAGCGAATCGCAATATTAAACTGCGACTCTCCATTAAACCCAAGATACCCTACTACACCAGTATAGAGCCCCCGCTCAACAGGCTCGAGCGCATCAATCACTTGCATTGCTCGGAGCTTGGGTGCTCCTGTGATACTCCCTCCAGGCAAACAGGATTGGAGCACATCCAGATGATCGAGTTCACTACGGATCTGACCACGCACGGTGGAGACGAGGTGGTAAACATGCTGGAGACGTTCGATCGAGAGGAGCTCATCCACACGCACGCTCCCAAACTCGCACACCTGCCCTAGATCATTGCGAAGCAAATCCGTGATCATGACGAGCTCTGCATTTTCCTTGGGTGAAGTCATCAGTTCGTACGCTGAGAGGTTATCCCGCTCAGGATCAGTAAAGCGCGGACTAGTCCCCTTGATCGGCCGCGTCTCAACCACGCTTCCACTCATACGCACAAAGGTCTCCGGCGATGAGGAAAGTACCTCACGTCCACCTAACTGCCCATAGCACGCCATTGGAGCTGGCGATTCATGCCGAAGGCGTGCGTAGA
>CAYWAG010000364.1:855-2203 GCA_964455925.1 uncultured Verrucomicrobiales bacterium
TCCCCCGCCAGCTCAGGCAACTGCGCCTCGAACCTCTGTGAGAGGTTGACCTGATAGATCTCCCCCGCCGCAATGTGCTCCTTGGCCTGCCTTACCGCACTCTCAAACTGCGCCTGCGTCATCGAACTCTCCCATTCCTCCACTCGAGGCACAGGACAAATCTCCCCCGCCCCAAGCGACACCTCCGGAGCAACCATCCAACGCCCATGCTGATGATCATACGCGCTAAACCGATCATACACCCCAAAGCAAAACTCCCCACTGTAATCAATCCACCCAGCCAAACCACCATCTGGCAGCCCCATGTCCGCTTGTCCAGGTTTCCTCGCACGCAACACCTCACGAAGCGCTGATACATCCGAGAGGTGCCCCGCGATGATCTGACTCGGCTCACAGGCCATCAACGACACTGGCCTCGCATACGACTTCGGAAAATTCCCCGCGCTATCAAACAGCATCGCTCCCTCTCGGGCGATTTGAGCAAACACCTCAATCGGCGTCTTATCGTTGACATCTTTAGCACAGACCATTGCTACTCCAGTAATCCACACACCCTCCTCTGTCAACTCTCTCTCCCAGAACACAGTCGATCGCTCCCATCAACTTCCGAGAAGAAGCCCCTACTTTTTCCTTTCCTCCTTTATATTTCCATGGCAACAACACTGTCTAAACAATTACTCAGAACCAACTTCTGGCGATTTCCCCTCTCCCGAAGCCCCTGGTTACAACAAGAAGAAATAACAGAAAATGGTTAAGTGGATCCTACAGAAAATCGTCGGCAATAAGAATCAGCGTGAAATCAAGCGTATCCGTCCGATTGTAGCCAAGATCAATGAGATCGAGGAAGCGCTCCAAGCCGAGCCAGAGGCGAAGCTCACCGAACTCACGCGTAAGTGGCAGGACCACCTCCACCGCTACCTCCCGATCACTCTCCCTACCAAGCGCCAGCTCGAGTCCATGGAGAAGGAAGGCCTCTCCGAGATCGCTGAAATGCTTAACAAGCGCTTCTCCTCTCTCGCCGAGGAAGTCTCTGCTCTCAGCTACACTGTCGAGCCAACAGCTGAGTCCATCAGCACTGCCCGCGAGCTCTTCCAGGAAGCCGAAGAGTCGTTCCCAGACCGACGTGCTAAATACCTCGACCAGATCTTCCCAGAGGCCTTCGCCGTCGTCAAAAACGGTGCCCGCCGCCTCTGTGGCAAGAAGTTTAATGTCTGCGACCAAGACGTCGAATGGCAAATGGTGCACTACGATGTACAGCTCATCGGCGGAGTCGCCCTCCACCGTGGCCTCATCTCCGAGATGCAGACGGGTGAGGGTAAGACCCTCGTTGGCACTCTCCCAGTCTACC
>CAYWAG010000365.1:0-2191 GCA_964455925.1 uncultured Verrucomicrobiales bacterium
AATTTAGCGTTTTTCGCGGTTTAAATATCCTGCCAGCCCCCACCTGAATAGTCACCATTGATCCTTAATTCCGCAGTTAGGAAAACCACAATACGAAGGATAGCCCCTAGGCAAAGGCACGGAGACACAGAGGATTTTATTTATTTTGGTCGAATGATCTCATCTAAATTAAATCTGTCGACTTGATTGAGTCAAATAGGAATTTTGAGAGACATTGGATGACCTTCATCTATTGGGTGAAAGCGTCCGATTGTGAGAATAAACGACAAATCCTACCCCTCAGTGCCTCAGTGCCTCTGTGGTTCAAATCATCTGCGGTTTTTAGGTTCATGCACTCTGAGCTAGCGGATTGACCGTTCTCGGAGAATGGGGTTTAGACTCCTACCAGCCCTCCGATCGAGGCGTTTCCATGTCGCCCCCCTTCAGACCCGGTCACAACCTCGACTTACTTGGCAGAGCCGAGCTGCAGGTGACCAAGTAGCCCTCCATATGTTCCGCTAGATGCCACCGCATCGGACACGTGGACGCCATCGAGATAGAGCTGGTTATAGCGGGTAGTCAGACCACGCACAAAGAGGGTGCCGGTTTGACCTGCTTGACCAGCGGTAGAGGTGCTGAGGACTCCTGGCGTAAGGTTGGTGACGTCTTGGAGTCGGGCTTGTTGGCGCTTCGGTGTGCTCAGTAGCGGAGAAAACATGCCTTGAGGATGATTTTTCCATCATCCAATGGGCGGGTAGATTTAGTCGTTCTCTGCGGCTTCTAGGCGCATTTCCATGTCGGCTTTTTGGAGCAGCTCGGTGAAGTCTGAGATTTGCCCGTCCATGACGTGGTCGAGACTGTGTGAGGTGTGGTTGATACGGTGGTCGGTGACACGGCTCTGGGGGAAGTTATAGGTACGGATCTTCTCTGAGCGGTCGCCGGAACCGACGAGGGACTTACGCTGGGCGGCGTGCTTAGCCTCTTCCTCGCGCTTCTTCTGCTCATAGAGCTTGGCACGGAGGATCTGCATCCCTTTCTCACGGTTTTGGGTCTGTGATCGTCCGTCTTCACAGCGTACCATGAGGCCGGTGGGCTTATAGGTGATCTGGACGGCGGACTCAGTCTTATTCACGTGTTGCCCACCTGCCCCACCAGAGCGACAGGTCTGGATGTCGAGGTCATCAGGCTTAATGTCGATGTCCACTTCTTGCGCCTCTGGCATGACGGCGACGGTGACGGTAGAGGTATGGATGCGCCCCTGCGTCTCTGTAGCGGGGACACGCTGCACGCGGTGGACGCCGGATTCATACTTAAGGTAACGGAAGACCTCGTCACCGGAGACCTTGAGGATCACTTCCTTAAAGCCACCCATCTCAGATGGGCTAGACTCGATGTGCTCCGTCTTCCACCCTTGGCGCTCAGAGTGGCGGGTGTAGAGCTTCAGCAGCTCGCCGGCAAAGAGGGCGGCCTCGTCCCCACCGGCACCGGCGCGGATCTCGATGAGGGCATCACGCTCCTCGGCGGCATCCTTAGGCAGTAGGGCGTATTGGACCTCCAGCTGGAGCTTCTCGATCTGCTCCTCTAGCTCAGGGATCTCCTCTGCCGCCATTTCTGCCATTTCCTCGTCGTCGCCCTTTACGAGCTCCTGGTTATCAGCCAGGTTCCGCTGGCTCTCCTGGAGGGTGGCCCAGTTTTCCACGAGCTTCTTGAGGCTCCGGTGCTCGCGCATCGTCTCTGTAGCCTTCTGCTGGTTATTAAAGAAGTCCGGCTGGGCGATCATCTCCTCGACAGTGGCGAGGCGTGCGGTTCTCTTTTCTACTAGGGCGGAGTAATCCATTTCCTCTCTCTTACGTCTTATCTGGTGAGAGGAAAAGCCTTTTATCTGACTTCTTAGGGCAAGACGATCGAGTAAGGGAAAGATAAAAAAAAGGATCAGCAAATGCTGATCCTTTATATTAATGGTGCTCGAGGGGGGAGTCGAACCCCCACGCCCGCAATGGGCACCAGATCCTTAGTCTGGCGCGTCTACCAATTCCGCCACCCGAGCTTGGTGTTGTGTGGTGGGCAATCTTTATAACTCGACATCTGAGTGTGTCAAGCACTTATCGTTACTTTTTGGGTGTGATTTTTTCTGATGGCTAGAATGACCGCTCTACGCATAAAAACCATTCACACTACACGACAATTTTCTACTCATATTTTTTCCCGCAGA
>CAYWAG010000366.1:0-2166 GCA_964455925.1 uncultured Verrucomicrobiales bacterium
ATTCTTGGCGGGCCTTACGATATGCTGATGGAGCCTCCGAGAGCTCTCTAAAGACCCAGAAGATTGGAATGAGGTCAAAGAGGTACATAAGAAAATCAAGCCAGGCAAAAAGCGAATCCGAGCGCCGTTGCTCCCGTTCTTGCGCCGTGGCAACCCATAGGGGCACTATCCAAGCTAAACCAAAGGCAAAAGTGAGTGGGAATAAAAAGATGAGCGATAGACTGAGGAGAGTGGCCATGGTTGTGGGGCGTGTATACAGAAGGGGAACAGAATGGGCAATTTGAATTTTCAGATCCCCTTTTAAGGTGGAGCTTATCCGTAGAGCTCCCAGCCGGTGCTGGAATTGGGTCGCACTGATCAGGGCTAGTTTATAGGGCTTAGGCGATGAATTGCTTTCTCTTCCCGATCTTCATCGTTGTTATTCAGGTTCGCTTCGCTCACAGGGGGACGGGAATACATTCCCGGCTCCTTTGGGGGAGGCAGGGATGCCTCATAAAGCCCAGTGCCAGCTCGGAAGCTGGCGCTCCTATGCGGGGGGCGTTGAGTGTCAGCTGGATGCTCTGGGTTTAGGCATGTTTTCGAGTTTATCGGACAAAAGAATTGGGGGGTGTCGCTTTATGGTATGAATACTCGGTATTATGTCTCTTTCGCATCGTCTCCTCGCTAGTGTCATGGCCTTTATATTGGTCATGCCGTTGTGTGCTTGTGGAGGAGGCGTCCTGTCTCTGGTGCAGGGGCAGGAGGCTGAGTCGGTGCTTTCTTGTTGCTCGCCCGCCCCGGTGGAGCAGGAGGCTCCCTGCGATGAAGAGTGTGTATGTAATCTCACCGAGGAAGCTTGGCTCTTGCCTGAGCTGCGTGTGCTGTTATTAGGATGCGCTGAGGATGTGGCTAGTGGGGGAGATGCGCCACTAGCATTGTGGAGGGAGCATTCGGATTTTTCGGCGCGTCTGGTTTTACTGCCTGGAGATGCGCCGCCCTTGATAGAGAGATCGTCTCCGCGATGCGTGCAGACGCAGTATGGCGTTTATCAGTTATAGCCCCCTTCCCTACACTCGCCTCGGACGGATAGAAATCACCATCCGGTCCTGACGCCCTCTGATGTTTAAGTAGGGCACCCCACTGTGTAGGGCTTACGCTTGGGCCCCGATCAAGCAACCAACACCATAACTGATTATCAATACGATGAAAACTATTCTACTACTGACCACGCTCCTCATTAGCCTCCTAGTTCCTGCCTATGCGGATAGCAACCACTGCTCGGCGGAGGAGATCTCTGAAAAAGCCCGTCAACAGGTCGCTCTGGCCGCCCTTCGGGCTGCCCCTCACACCGTGCAGGTGTATGCCAAGGGGCTCATTTGCCAATCCTGTGGAATCGGGGTGCGCAAGAAGCTGCAACGTCTGAGCTTTACCGATCGGTCCCGGTTCAACAAGGGCATCGACATGGATGTAAAGACGCAGCTGGTCACGGTCGCCCTGAAGGAGGGGCAAACCTATGATGCCGCCGAGGTCACCAAGGCCGTGCGCGGTGCCGGATATACGCCCGTCACCCTCTACGCGCTCGATGCCCAGAACCAGCTCCAATCCATCAGCCTAGCACAAGAATAAGGATGAAACCGGCAACCATCTTACGAGGCATCCTCACCGGTGCAGCAATGCTCGCCCCCTGTGCGGCCGATCAGCCCATCATGAATATGATGCCACGCTGGAGCGAAGGGTATGGGTTCCAGCTGATCCAAGAGTTCCGTCACGACCGTGATTTATTGCAAGGCGACCAGGTGATCGGCGCAGGGCTCAGCGAGGAAGCACACATCGTCCACCTAGAGGCGGTCTATACCTGGGAGCGGTGGATTCGCCTCACGGCTAAGCTCCCCTACGTGATCCATGCCGAACGCGAACTGCTCGATGCGAACAACGAGGTCTATACCCAGTCCGATAGCGGTCTGACCGACCTCACCCTAGCCCTTCCGCTGAAGAATTACTTTAATCTCGATGGCAGATCCGGCTCGTGGACGCTCGCGCCCCAGTTGCGTATCCCGCTCTCCAGTGATGATGACTACGAGATCGGGGATGGTGAATGGGGGCTAGGGCTCTCAGTCGGGTATGAGACCGAGACCGCGGACTGGTTTATCTCGACAGGCGCGACGGCTTGGGCCTTTGCCGAGGCTA
>CAYWAG010000367.1:0-2152 GCA_964455925.1 uncultured Verrucomicrobiales bacterium
ATTTCTAAAAAACTAAATGGAAATCTGCGTTAATCTGCGCAATCTGCGGGAAAAATATGAGTGGAAAATTGTCGTGTAGTGTAGTCTGCGGATAAAAATGGCGTGCAGACCCGCCTTTATCTGAGGATAGGCAACCATCCTCCATAGAATGTCGCAAAGAGCCTATATGATTACCCTAAGGGGAGACAGTCCAAAGTCGTCTTGACTTTTTTGACCTTGTGGGGATTCAGTGTCATTGGTATTCTTTTTTGAGCTATTTCTCTGGGGGCTGGCCGTTAGTACTGTAGCTAACAACGGCTCTTAAGAAAAATCACTCCCTCAACTCTACCGTGTCACCATTTGCCCCCTCTCATATGTTCCTAGTTACCTGTCCTGAGTGCGCTTGTCTCCTACAAGCGATGACCGCTAACCGTGAGAAGTGGGTTCAGTGTGGCCAATGTTCCTGCCAGTTCGTGGTGACTGATGATATGGCAATGTTACCGACCTTTATCTCAGATCTGTCACCCGACGGCGCGCTGCCGCGACAGCCCCTAGACCCGCAACGAACCTTTGCGACTGGTGATCTGAATGAGCAGGCTCCGCTGACCTTCTCTGAGACGTATCACGAACGCTTTAGCCCTACCCCGCCAGAGGACCCGCCCGCGCCAGCCTCGCAGCTAGCGGCTCCTGCGTCCGTGCCGGCTGCGCAGCAGGTAGCGGCTACCCCCAGCCCTGTTCCTACAGTCTCTCCGACAGCCACCCAGCCTACAGTGCCGGCACCATCAGAGAGTGCCCCCCTAGGCTTCGGACGCACCTTTGGTAATGCACAGCAGGACGCGCTCGATGACAGCCATATTAACTATGAACTCACCGACTTTGAGAAAAAAGTCTTGGGGCGCGAGAGCTGGAAAGAGGTCGTCGAGATTCTCGCCTGGTCTGCCCTTGCCATCGGCGGTCTTATTTTGATCATGGGGAGCTTACCTAAGGGCTTCCTCCTGGATGCGGGGCATGATAAGCGGTTTCTCATCGCCTTGTTTATGGCAGCAGTCTCTGGAGCGAGCTTTATCGTCACGCTGGAAGATCGCGCAAAGGCGATCTTCCTCGCCGTAGCGGGAGCAGTAGTCCTCCTGAACCTCGCCTTCTGGCTCCCGATCTACGTGACCCCAGCCAAGAACGGGGCAGAGACCGTAAAGACCTTCTCTCTAGGCCCGATCAAGAACGAGCCGCGCTTCCCCCCAGCCCCCAAGCTTAAGCTTTAGCGGTTTTCTTTCTTCCTATCCCTAACAGAGGCGGAGCTGAACCAGGATCGCCTCGGAGCGTTCTTGCCTGTGATTGCGCTTTGGCTCCACTGTCATGCTTGAAATGTCTGGATGTGCGCATTTGTGGCTGGCGATTCATGACCGGGCGTCATGCTACAGTTCGTGTTCACTGACTATCGCTTTGACAAGCTTTGCCAGTAATGCCGTAGTATTTACGATATGCCCTCTCTTATACGATACGTAATACTTACCCTAATTGGTTCTATTGGCTTAGTGGCGGCTCAAGCTCCACGGTGGGGATTTCTTGGAGAGGACGAGGGGTTGGAGCAGACCTACAGAGACGCAATGAGTGTGGTTTTCGTTTGTGTCTTTGCAACTGAACTTCGTGATGTGCGCCCGCCGTTTGCAAAGGTTGTGTACCATGCAACAGTCATCGAAAGCTATAAAGGTGAACTACAAATCGGGGAGAAGATTCAGATCTGCTTTTATACGGATAGCTTGCCTCTTGATGAAGCCAAACGTCAAGAATTCGTGGAGAACGCGAACAAGAAGAACAAGGGGTCATTAAAGTTCGCCTTTCTTCATGGCGGCAAAGAAGGCTCGTACTCTTGCGAGTTCATGGATGTGCCAAAATACACGGTAGAAATGCGAGAGTTTCTCGAACAACTACGAGTCCAATGAGAATTCATGACTTAAAGCGACCCTTCCCAAGGGTTCAGTAGCTCTAGTCCAGAGATGTGCTGGAAGTCCTTTACGTTACGCGTGACCAGCGTGAGATTATGCGTCAATGCGGTAGCAGCAATGAGCATATCACAAGTAGATTTCGTCTCCTTAGCAGAGATCTTCCCACAAGTTAGAGCAACTTCAGGTGTAACATCTAAGATTCTTCCTGAATATTCAGGTAATACATAGTC
>CAYWAG010000368.1:0-2134 GCA_964455925.1 uncultured Verrucomicrobiales bacterium
CACGCCTATTCTCCGCCTCACAATGCGCAAAGAACGACAACCGTTGACGCATCGTGTCTCGTTGTATCTGAAAGGCCACCGGCATCTCATCCGCAAAGTAATTCTCAATCTCGCGCTCCAACGCCTCCCAGAGCCACTCCCTCAACGGGTGCGGATCCCTATACGAGAGCGCCCGCTCATCCTCTGCCATGTTCTCCAACACCTTATGAATCATAGACCCATACTCGCGCGCATTCCATTCCCGGCGATTATCCTCACTCCGTTGCATATACAACACATGCTTGAGGAAAAAGCGAAACGGACAGACCAAATAATCCCGTATCCTAGACGCACTCAATGACGTCAACTCGCGCCCCGCTGGCACCTCCAGTGCCCATTCCCTCTCCCAAGGCCTCTCCTCCTTCGTATACACCTCCCCGCTAAAGCAATGCGCCACCCGAGATGCCAACTCCTCTCGCGCACAATTCATCAATAATCGTGAAGGCTTCATCGGTTCCCCTCCCAGCCCCGTTCGGAGATAGTACCCTATCACAGCCCCTCCTCCTTTGCCTCGCGCTTCAATCAGCGAGGTCAAGTAATAGATGTCATGCGCATAACGATCATTATTCGTCTGCATCCCCAACAATTCTCGCAATGAATCCGGCAACCAGCGATCACCTATCGTCGTATTCGGCAAAATCCCCTCGTTTAACCCCGTCACCATTAAATACGGCGCACTCTCAAACGCGAGCTCCAGCCACCCTAGCGCCTCTAGATGCACCCCATCACGCGGTTCTGCCACGCGGCGCATCTCCAATCTCGTTAAATACTCCTGCGCCACATCTATCCTTCTACAGAGCTCCTGCGGGATTGTCTCATAGAGCCCCTCTAACTCCTCCAGAACCGCCTCCGCCATCAGAGCCTCCTCCTGTACACTCCCCCCCAGCACCATCTCCAAGAAGGCTCGTAGCCCCTTCATACTAAACCCACCTTTCCATAGATAATAGGCCTCCTTCAGCTTGGCCAAAAAGCTCAATACCGTCCCAAGCGCTTTCTCCAACTTCTCTCGATTCTGCTCCTCAAAGGGCCACCCCCGCTCGCGCAAATGCCAGAGATCTTGCTCCACAGCTGGCTTCGCATTCCCACACACTTTCTGTAACTCCCCTAGTACCACTTGCGGGGGAGGCGTAGACTCCCCCTGCGGGATCAGCCTCCAGGTCCAGGGACTACGGCAGAGCACTAATAGATCATCTACCCGCTGCTCCTTCGTATACCTCATCCACGCCCGAAACCATGTCATAAACGACCAAGTCTCGATCGTCCTCCCCGCCGGATCATACAACCGTACCTCCTTCTCGGCCAATAAACTCTGCACCGCAGGCACCTGCGCCTTGTCACCAAAGCCGATCGCCACATCATTCCCACTCCAGTCCGAGAGGTCATGCATGATCCGCTCCACCAATGCTGATGGAGTCCCCCCGCCTCGGATCTGATCATTCCCGCCGGCCCACTCGACCTGCTGCTCTTGCCAATACTGCGTCAGCGGGACTCCATCCTGCGCTCGAAAACCCTCTGCTCGCTCCTCAGGCGCCCCTATCAGGACACTCACCCTCTTCCCATCCTGCGCACAACGCTCTAGCATCAAGCTCGCATGCGGAGTCGGATCGGTCACCCCTACCCACACCACATGCGCCGCCTCCACCTGAGCCCCATCCCGTCTCTCATTCCTCAACACATACGAGTCCTCCGCTCCAGCGAGCGCCATCTTCTCTAGATAGCTCTCCTCCCACCGCGCCAGCACGCGCCACCTAGAGACATCTGCATGCCCCTCTGGTAATCGCGCCAATACCCGTGCAAAGGTATACCCATATGCACACAGCTCCAATCGCAACTCTGATACCTGCTGTGCCAACGCTCTTTGCCATGGCATCCCTTCTGCCCCATCCGGCGCAGGAAATAATTCTGTCGTCTCTACCCAGTCAAACTGCTCCAATGTCGACTCCCACATCAACCGCTCTAGCAATAAATTCTCACCACCACTATACCCCAGCGCACCAAAACTACCCGCCGTACATACCTCAGGCGCCAAACAAGCCCCCTTCTCCGCTAACGCTTGTCTCAACTTACGCCCACTCTCCATCGTCGGCACCACCAA
>CAYWAG010000369.1:0-2130 GCA_964455925.1 uncultured Verrucomicrobiales bacterium
CTTATCCAAACTCTACTCCCTCTTACCTACGCATCTCGCTGGCTAATATTTATATAATTCACGTTTTTAAGTGAAAGTATTATTCCCCTTGGGGGAGCGTGAGCATTCTAGTGAGAACCGCTTCGAACCGCTCCCTAAAGGCATTGTAGCTGGGCATGTTGATCTGGAGAGCATCGATCGTGCCAGCTTCGATCAGGCTGTTAAGGTTAGCGGTGGAGCGGTCTCCTAAGCCTTGGCGCAGGAGTTCTTGTGCGAGGAGGTCTTTGGGTGCGCCTTCGGCTCGATCATTGCCGGGGAGCGTCTCTAATTGACTACATTGCTGGTATGGAGGCTCCTGTAGTGCACAGAGGATCCAGCTTTCGCTCTTAGGGTTTGGGATCATTGGGATGCCGAGGTCGAACCCTTGTGCCTGGAAGCCTGTTTTCATCGATTCCCACTTTTCCTGCCACCTCGTGCGGGAGGAGGCTCTTACACCATCGCAGTCTCGGAAGAGAATACAGGCAACAGCACATTGTTGCTCATCAGCTAGCTCCTGCGCCTTGTGCGCGAGAACTTGGGCATTCTTATGAAACTCGGCTGTGCCTTTCCCCCTCTTGAGACCTCCGAAGGTCGCAGACTTTTTTCGCTCCTTACAGGCTTCTTTTAAGGCTGTTTTTGACAGGAAGTGAAGCGTGTCCGTATCTAGCACAGAGTAGCCCCAGATTGGTAAAGCGAGCTGATCTATAAGGCGACTCATGGCACCAGGGGTAAACCGCTCTCCTTCAACTCGCCCGATATCGCTGGGACCTTCTCCGCTGACCAGGATAATCATAGGGCTAGGTGGTTTTGAGCTGCTCAGGAGAGGCTTCTGAGCGGATCTGCTGCTCAATGAGAGCCATGAGGTCGGTATCAATTAATACTTCCCCAGGGCCTAGGAACTCTAGACGCTCACGCATATGAGGGAGATCAAAGAAGCAGATACTGCGCGTTATCCCTCGACCGTCCTTATAGATTAAGATCACATTCTCAAGAGCTACGGCGTCTGGAATAAAGTTCAGGATGAGCGGGCTATGCGTGGTGATAAAGACCTGCTGCTCCATCTGTAGGAGGAACGCCATCACCTGCTCGATGACCTCAGGGTTTAAGCCATTTTCGATCTCATCAAAGAGTAAGAACGAGTGTGAACTATGTGCCTGTGAAAGGATAGCAAGAATACGGAGGAGCCCATCATTGAGATGCTTCGCATCAATGATTTCTTGGCTAGCTCCTTCTTGCACTCGGAGGTTTTTCCATCCTCCCTGCTTTGTCTGTACCTCGAACCCATGGAAGGAGGAGTAGAGCTGCTGGACGTCGGCAACAAGCTGCGCTCGCTGTGATGCTGAGAGGGTATCGAGAAAGGCGGATAAGCGCTCCCCTCTCTCTCCTACGTCTTCAGATTTACGCCAGCGCTTGCGCAGAAGGTGGGGTGCGAGTAGCTCCAGGGACTTTAGGTTCTTCAGGTCCGTCGCAAGCTCTCTGAGGGCTACGTGCTCGCGCTTAGAGTCAATCAGCGACATAGCGGACCCCTCAAACCGCAGATTCTTCCCTCTAAACTGGAGCTGCGCATTCTCATCTGCAATCTGGAGCTCACCATCCTCAAGGCTTAGGATCGTATCTACACAGCCCTCATAGAGCTCTTCATTCCTTTCATACAGCACCTCCTCTTTTGTGCATCTCAGCTGGTTCGTATTAAACACACCGGACCAGTAGAGGGTGCCAGAGGGGACAGTTACCACGAGGGAAAAGTTAATGAGCTTCTTCTTAGAGTCAGCCCGGTTTGTCAGTTCGTTCTTCTCCCACCCTCGTGTTTGGAGCCATGTGCTGATGTTGCCGCTGGGAAGCTGCGCGACAAAGTCGAACGCCTGTAATATCGTAGATTTCCCTGCCCCGTTCGGCCCAATGATGCAGGTAAAGCCCCCGATCTCTCCCCGCTGACCAGGAGGGAGAGAGAAGTCCTCTAGGGACTTAAAGTTCGTTATATGAAACGTATTGATCATAGTGCTTACGGAGCGTTATAGCGCACCGGCAGTGTAGGTGTCACGACTTATTAGCACTAGGGGGGGCACTAGAGCCCCGCCCCCTTTACACCATGTCCTCATCAGGCTCTGGAGC
>CAYWAG010000370.1:0-2130 GCA_964455925.1 uncultured Verrucomicrobiales bacterium
GAATGAGGTCGTAGCAGCAGTGAAGGTGGAGTTCCCAGAGGCATCCTCCTTTGACATTGACCAAGCGCTCGACTACCTCCAGAAGAAGGCGTTCCGTATCTCCATCATGGAGAAGGGGATCCGTGCTGATGGTCGTAAGATCGGTGATCTACGTGAGCTTGTAGGTGAGATCGACCTCATTCCACGTGTCCACGGCTCCGCTCTCTTTGCCCGTGGTGAGACCCAAGCCCTCGCGCTGGCGACGCTCGCACCTGCAGATGAGCGTCTCTACGTTGATAACTACGCTGGTGGTGAGGACTCTAAGAACTTCTTCCTTCACTATAACTTCCCTCCATTCTCCGTAGGTGAGACTGGTCGCTTTGGCGGTCAGAACCGTCGTGAGATCGGACACGGTGCTCTTGCAGAGCACTCTATCGCTCCTGTGCTTCCAGATGAGGCAGACTTCCCATACACCATGCGTATCAGCTCCGAGGTAATGGAGTCTAATGGCTCTACCTCCATGGCGACTGTATGTTCTGGCTCCATGGCTCTGATGGCTGCTGGTGTTCCTCTGAAGGCACCAGTCGCTGGTATCTCCTGTGGCCTTGTGACGGAGAATGATGCCGATGGTAACATGACAGATCACAAGCTCCTGCTCGACATTATCGGGTCTGAGGACTTCTTCGGTGACATGGACTTCAAGCTCTGTGGAACGAAGGACGGTGTTACAGGTTACCAGCTGGACCTTAAGCTCCCTGGTATTTCCCTCGATATCCTTGAGGCAGCCATCGACGTGACCCAGCAAGGACGTTACGACGTTCTCGACTACATGGACACCATCATTAGCGAGACGAACGGCATCAGCGAAAACGCGCCTCGCATCGAGACGATTAAGATCGACCCATCTAAGATCGGTGAACTCATCGGCCCTGGCGGTAAGAACATTCGCGGTCTTCAGGCTGAGTCCGGTGCAGAGATCTCTGTCGAAGACGATGGCACCGTACAAATCTACGCTGCTAAGCCAGAGAGCATGGAGCGTGCGCACACCCTCCTCGGACGCATGTTTGCAGAGGTCGAAGTGGGTCAAACCTACACCGGCAAGGTGGTTAGCACGACTAAGTTTGGTGCCTTCATGGAAGTGCTTCCTGGTAAGGACGGCCTCATTCACATCTCCGAGCTTGCTAAGGGCCGCGTAGAGAAGACCGAGGATGTCGTCAAAGTCGGTGAGCAAGTCACGGCTAAGTGCATCGGCGTAGACGAGAAAGGTCGCGTTAAGATGAGCATTAAGGCCATCGCTGGCGGTGGTGGTGACGCAGGTAAGCGTAAGGCTCCTGCTAAGAAGAACACGCCACCAGAGGACGAGGAAGTCGTCGAGTTCACCCTCGGTTAATCCCCCTCCTTTGCCGAACTCTGTAGCGGGTGGCTGTAATGCTTCTCGCTCTTAGACATAAGCCGCGGTGACCTTATCTCAGAGGTCACCGTGGCTTTTTTTTATGGGGGGCTATGCTGTATTTTCTCCTCCTCTTGGGGTTTTCGCTAGTGGAGTCGTCCTGTATCTGATAGGGTGCGCAGCATGAAGAAATCTCTTATGCTTTGCCTAGGTCTATGCACCTTGTTTTCACTGAGTTGTACATCGGACTCGCAGCCCGTCTATGCTACGGGGGTGAAGGTGCAAAAGTGGCACGAGACCCAGATCGCAGCGGATGCCTTCCGTGGGGTCAATGGACTCCGTGCGGAGAAGGGGCTGGCGCCTCTGCAACGGGTTCGCACGCTTGATAAACTGGCTGCGACTCATAACGTAGCGATGAACCGTCAGGCATCCCCCTATGAGTTACCAATCCCGATTAGCCACGATGGAGGGAATGAGCGCGCGCAAAAGACCTTCGCCCTTGGGCATACATCCTACGGAGAAAACGTGGCGGGTATCCGAGGATTTACGAGCCATGAGGCCGGCCCGCGCATTACCAAAGGGTGGAAAAACTCCACCAGTCACTATAAGACCCTCATGAGCCGCTACACCTATACTGGTATAGCGGTGTTCGTAAATGAGAGTGACGGAACGATCTATGCCACGCAGTTGTTCGCGAACTAATATTTCTCACATTACGGCGATAACCGTGGCATGCCCATCTTGGGCATGAACGCCAGAAG
>CAYWAG010000371.1:0-2103 GCA_964455925.1 uncultured Verrucomicrobiales bacterium
CAATGAACATAAACTTTTCAGTAGTCACCTGATTATATATTCAGGTGATTATAATGCGCTGCCGCCCTGCCGCCTTCTGCCTTGACGCATAATCGCGCGGACGCTACACCATCGCGCATGTCCGACGCGCCGCCTTTTGTTTGTTTTCAGTTTTTTGCGCATCACAGCTATCGCCTCTGTCCCTACGACTTCTTTCAGATCGGGGAGCCGCAGGCTCCATACTTTGACCTGCCCGCTACCCGACAGGCGCTCGATGCCCTCTGTGAGACCTCATACCTTCCTGCATTGGATCTCTTTACGCGTCTGCACGCGTGCACGGAGGGGCGCTTTTCTGCGGGCTTAGGCATCAGTAGTACTCTGATTCAGCAGTTACGGGATTGGCGTCCAGATGTGCTGCGCCGCTTTCAGGAGGTCGTGGCGCTCGGGGCGCTGCACCCTACGGGCGGCTTAGGCACGGATAGCTTGGTGAGTGTGTACTCATCCTCAGAGACCTCGCGCCAGATCCTCTCGCATAAGCTCGCTATAGAGGCGACCTTTGGGGTGACTCCTACCGTCTTTGCCAATACGGCATTACTCTACCGTGACGACCTCGCTCCCATGGTGCGCTCCTACGGATACGACACCATCCTAGCAGAAGGCATCCCAGACTACCTCGGATACCGCTCGTCGAGCTATCTCTACCACTCCTCTGCAGATCCTGAGTTGGCGGTGCTTCTCCGCCATCAGCAGCTCTCAGAGGACCTTCGCTTTCGCTTCTCGGACCCTACGTGGGACCAGTTCCCACTGACTGCGCAGAGAATGGTGGAGTGGATGCTGGCAGACCCCGCTCCGGTGCGGAACCTCTTCCTAGACCTAGAGACGCTGGGCGGGCACCAGCCGGCAGATACGGGCATCTTCTCCTTCCTCGACCACCTCGTTAACGAAGGCACAGAAGCAGGGCTACGCTTCTGCGCGCCCGATGTCGTGCGTGCCTCCCTGTCACCCTGTGAGGGATACAGCTCGCCTAAGCACTCCTCCTGGGCCGGGGATACGAAGGATAAGACCGTCTGGCATGCCAACGTGATGCAGCAAGAGTATAGCCAAAAGCTCTTTCGTCTCCAGCAGTCTGTAGAGTCCGCTAACGACCCGGATCTCTACCAGGACTGGGCGCATCTCCAGTCTGCAGATCACGCCTTAGCCCTCTCCACGATACCAGGGCATAAGCCCGCGCACCTCGCCACCAGTGATCCCTACATGGATTACTCCTACCAGATGAACATTCTAGCAGACCTACAGCTACGCGCTAAGGTCGCCAGCGCCCAAGCCATGCACCGAAGTATGCTCGTGTCTCACGACACGACTGCATAATGCAGGAAAAATTCCATTGCCATAGCGGCATTACGGTGTGAAACACAGGAGAGTAGAAAAGATGTTAGGTCGATTGTTTGAGAAAAAAGTAAAGGTGAAGCGCGGTGAGCCACACCCCCTAAAGGTGAACTTTGGGACGCAGGTCCTACCCTCCATGGTCGCCGGGAACCAGCTGGGGTTTCTGAACCTGATGATCTCAGATCATGGGTCAGACCTCCTCCAGGCGCAATGGGAGAAGGTCGGGCACCAAGCCGTAGGCAAGCGCCACACACCCTCTGCAGAGGCTCTGCAGGTTAGCCCCTTTCGTGAGGACAATGTCTTTTACCTCCTCATTACCTTTCCCGCCCCTCGCATAGACCGGGAGCCATACTACGCCATGGTCGTCTATGAGGCACCGCAGGAAGGGGAGTGGAATGAGCAACACGTCGCCACCACTCCCACGCACTACTACCTCTCCTGCATGGACGGCTCCGCCACCTCTCACTGGCAGATCCAGGACGGCACGATGCGGAGCCTCGGCGCTGGCCCCGCGCCAGACCCTAAGGCATTTGCGAACTGGGTCAGCAACCTCGATCCACTGCCCCAGGGCGACCTCACTTTGGAACCCCTTATACATAAAGCGAAAGAGATCTAGAATCCTTAATTTATTTCGATCGAATAATTCAATCTAAATTAAATATTAATGCCTCATTAAGTCAAGTAAGGGTTTGAGAGACATTGGATTACCTTCACCTACTGGGTGAAAGCGTCCGATTG
>CAYWAG010000372.1:0-2067 GCA_964455925.1 uncultured Verrucomicrobiales bacterium
ACTCTGTTGCTCCTGCGCCTTCCGTAAAGCAAACTACAAGAAGGCTCGCTTTGATAATTCAATAAACTCAGTTCTTTTTAGCGCAATTTAGCGATTTTAGCGGTTAATTATTCCTTCAGCCCCACCTGAATAGTTTCCCCCTGCTTATGGCTTGTCTGGCGCTGGACGGCGGCTGTACTTCGCCTTTGCGTAGATCAGATAGATGACGATGGCGGTGTTCACCACATAGTTCATGTAGAGCGGGTAATGCCGATCTCCCGTCTGCATGTCGCCATAGACAATGTAGAAGGAGGTAAAGATTTCGCCCCAGAACCACATGAGGATAAAGATCCAGGACAGATCATCTGCGCGCTTAGTTTTCCAGGTCTTGTAGGCTTGTGGCGCGGCACAGGTCGCGAACAAGGTCGCCCCGATCCAGCCTGTTACTTCGTGAAAGGTTTCCATACCTCCGTTCGTGCAGGGGACACCGCAGGCTGTCAATCCCGCATCAGTGCCTTAGCCGCTACCGCACCGATCTGTGCCCCGATCACAGGGGCGATCACATACACCGTCAGGTAGCCCATCCCGTTCGCCTGAAACACGACCTCCCGCCACCCTAGGAAGTAGGACAGCACGCGCGGGATCAGATCACGCGCGGGGTTAAAGCCCGCCATAGAGAGCGGGGCAAACAGGGAGATCAGCACCGTGAGCGTCACGCCTATCAGGATAGGAATCAGCCAGCCCGGAAGGTTCTCTAGCCGAATAAGGCAGAAGATGGCAAAGGCGAGCAACGCCGTGCCCACGAGCTCCGCCCCGAACGCCATGCTCTGCGTCGTAGAGCCGAGCGCAGGAATCTCAGCGGCCGCCGCGGGGTTCGGGAAGTATTCGCCAAACACCATCGCTGTGCGCACACTCTCGCTCGTGCCACGCAGGAGTCCGTGCTCCGCCTCGTAAGCTGTGATACTGGCACCATACAGCAGGTACACCAGCGCCGCCCCCACCAGTGCCCCTAGGCACTGCGCTAGGATATATCCTCCCACGCGTCTCCACGGAAAGGTCGTGGTGGTGGCAAAGGCGAGCGTAACGGCAGGGTTAAAGTGCGCCCCGCTGATCGGGCCGCAGATCGTGATGGCGACCATCAGCCCCATGCCCCATAGCATCGCCACCTGCCAGAGCCCACTGTAGACTCCCATAATAGCCGCGTTCGCCACTGTAGCCAGACCGATGAAAACCATTAAAAATGTGCCAACCAGTTCTGCAATATAGGCTCTCATTGTTCTCTATTCGGGGATTAATACGTGATCAGTGCCTCTACCGGCAGGCCATCGAGCGTATTCCGCCCGGCGAGGAAGCCCAGCTCGATCATACACACCAGCGCTAACGGAGCCGCCCCTGCTTGCGTCAGGAGCTGCTGCGCGGCCCGAGCCGTGCCACCGGTCGCTAGGAGGTCATCAATGATCACCACCCGCTCACCTGGAGCCACCGCATCGACATGCATCTCCAGCGTGTTCTCCCCATATTCCAGCTCGTATGAGACCGCCAGCGACTCATAAGGCAGCTTACCCACCTTACGGATGGGGACAAACCCCAGGCCCAGCTTCTCTGCGATCGCCGCCCCAAAGATAAATCCCCGCGCATCCAGGCACGCTACCTTATCCGCCGCATATGGCCGCACCAGCTCCACCATTGCCTCTATGGTATCCCGAAACAGCGCAGGCTGTGCCAGCACCGGTGTAATATCCTTAAACTGAATCCCCGCCTTAGGAAAGTCTGGAACGGTCCGAACCGCCTCCTCGATCCGCGCTATCTTCTCTGAATACATATACCCTCTCAGTAATCCTCCCCCATCCCCACTGACAAGAGCGAAGTTGTAACATCTCTGTCACGCAGCACAGGACGCGCTACGACGAAACTCTCCACTCTCACCATATGCTATAGCCTGACGTGCCATAGGAGCGTGGGCTAGCCCGTGGGTGCGTCTAGTGGGATCGAAGCCCAGCTGGTGCTGCGCGCTCAGGGTTCGCTTCGCTTACATTTGGTGGCGCAGCCATCCGGAGCGCATAGCACTAGCTATGCCCGAGTAGGGTG
>CAYWAG010000373.1:0-2054 GCA_964455925.1 uncultured Verrucomicrobiales bacterium
TCTCCCCGATAGGGGAGACCTATCCGCGAAGTTTCTTGTGATAATGCTCCCTTAGCTGAACATTACAGCCTAGGAAGGAATGGGAGTCCTACATGGGTAGGACGGCTTGAAAAGCCGTGCTCCACTATCTTAGCCTACACCTCTTTGCAGAGGCGATGTGGATCAAGGGATCTCTAGACCGGTTTTGGCATAGACCCATTTGACGACTTTGCCGCCTTTGATCAGTGCTTTTGCCACGACGGGTTGGTTCCCGAAGATCGTCTCCTTCTCATAGGTGGCAAAGCCTACTTGGTATTCTGTGCCGTCGATGGTCTCGTTGTCGCCGTTCTCCCACTTCAGAACACCGCTGGTCTCAAACTCAGAGACGGCGCGGGCCTTAACGCTGGCTTGCATTGCTGTGATGAGGTCGGAGCTTGCGAGGGGGGCGGTAGAAACAGGAGGGGCTTCTGTGACCTCTACCGCTGGCGTTGGCTCTGGCGCGGGTGCAGGCATCTGAGAGGTAGGAAGGGAGGCGACCTCTGGCTCTGGTGCTGGGAGTTGTGCAGGAGTAGCTGCTACTGCTGGCTCTGGCGCGGGCGCAGGGGGCATCGCTATTGCAGGAGCAGGGGTAGGATCTGGCGCGGTAGGCAGACCGAGCAGGTCGGTGTATTTTGCCTGCCCAATGGCGGCGATGACATCGGTCTGATCGTATGCGATCTCGCCTTTGAATGCCTCACCTTGGTCTGTGATTTGGAGCTTGCCAGCAGCATAGCTCAGCACCTTGGCCTTATACCCCTTGGTAAACTCGATCGCGGCACCTTCGGCATTATAGAGGGTGACAGACCCCTCGAGGGTGGTCTGCTCTGGTAGATACTTAGCGGCATCGGCTGCCATATCGACTTTCATCTTAACCTTGCCGTCAGGACCGGTCACAGTTACCTGCTCGACACCTTGCTCCTTAGATAGAGCAGGGTTTGGAATGAAGAGATAGTCATAGGTGAAGTAAGCCAGCCCGAAGCTGACCAAAAGAACGAAGAGTGGTCCAAAAAATCCCATACTTCGTGAATGTAGAGGAGTAAGTGCCGATAAGGCAACGGCTAATTTAACGAATTCGATCTTTTTGCCCTCACCCCGTTTGCCGCGAACTCGCTGGGGGCTTTACTTCCTCTCCCAGACCGTGACTTGTGACACTGTCCACTGGAACTTACGGGCTGTTTCTCTGATCAGGAACGGTTCGTCTGACTGTGAGATCAGGGTGAATCCTGCGGCCATCTTATGCTTGAGCCAGTCTAGCGTGCTGCCACTAGGGAAGTGGTCTGGCGGGGTGAACTCCTCTAGCCAGGTGCATGGGGTCGCCAGGGTGACTCTGCCGCCAGGGTTGACGAGACTGGGCAGGCGGTCGAGGAGTTTCTCTGGCGCTGGGAGGCGGCAGATGAGGTTAGCCGCGAGCACGCGGTCAAAGGTGCCGATCTCTGCGGGGAGGTTCATGGCGTCTCCTTGCTGGAAGGTGATGCGGTCGCTGTTCCCTGTGGTGGGCTTGTGGATGGTGAGATCCTCTCGCACATGGGCCTCTATGTGCTTGCTAATGACTTGTGCGCCCTCTGCACGGAGGGAGTTGGCGGCGTTGATAAATGCCTGAGAGTAGTCTATGCCGATGACTTCGTCTGCGGTCTCTGATAAGACGTAGGAGGAGCGCCCAACAGCGCAGCCTAGGTCGAGTGCTCGGCTTACCGGGACGTCCGCCGCGTAGCGGGCGACGCGCTGCGGGAAGCCGGTAGCATCTGCAGGGCCATGCTCCCAGCTCAGGATGTCACTAGCGGTGCCGTAGTGAAAGAGGAGGTATTCCTCCACCAGGCGAGTGGTTTCATAGATGTTCTCGTTCATCACTGTGAAGGTGTGCTCTCCCAGGGTGAGACGCAACTCCTTTTAGGGTGTGATTTTTTCTAACGTTATTCACACTACAAGAGCTAGGATTGGTATTTTCTAGGGCGTTGCCGCTGTCTTGGTGCCATTGGAGCGTGGGCTAGTCCGTGAGTGCGCCCTGTGGGGACGGGCACAGCTAGTGCTGTGCGCTC
>CAYWAG010000374.1:0-2035 GCA_964455925.1 uncultured Verrucomicrobiales bacterium
TAAAGACCCCGCCGAATACCTCCGTGATAACCCCCACTTATTCACCGCTAAACCCTAGCGGAACGGGGACTTCAGCCCCCGCGATTTACGCAGGGCTTCACTTTACACTTAACCTCATGACTCGTATTTTCCCCTCTCTCATACTCACACTCTCGGCATTGCTCTTCTCCTGTAGCCCTTCAGAGACAGACTACAAGCATCCTCTTCCTTCAACCTCGCAGGAACTCATCACTCTGCTCAACAATTCCTCCACCCCTAGTCTCCTCAAATTCGATATAGGAGAGGGGCATCATATCACCTTTATTCCTTCTGACAAACTCCCCCTCCCCCAAGAGCACGGCCTTTTTATGGTCTATAACGATTATGTTCGCATGAAATCAGAAAGCAAAGACAGGCAGTTTAGTGATTATGAATTTTATTACTTTCTGGATGTTAAAAGAGACATATTTATGGTTGCGGAGATGGAACCAATCGGAGGAATAATCGCCTTTTCCCCAGACCTGACAGAAGACCGACTCCGTACCATCCTAACAGCATTCTCAAAACGAGGCCTTCATAAGATTATTCTCAGTGATAGCAAATCATGGTAAGAAAACCCAGCGGAACGGGGTCTTCAGTCCCCGCTCCCCAAGGTCGATTAAAATTAACTTAGCTAAGCAGTCGGGCTAAGATCATCCTATGACAGTAAACATCCACGAGGCGAAGTCTTCACTCTCTAAGCTCATTATTGCTTCTGAGAACGGGGAGGAAGTTATCATCGCTCGGGCAGGAAAGCCTGCTGTGTATCTTAAGCCAGTAGAGGCTCCAGTTAAGCGTGTTCCTGGCCGTCTAGCAGGCTTAATGGAAATCTCAGACGAGGACTTAATGGCTCCCGTCATGACTGAAGAAGAATGCCAATCTTGATTTAGTGCATCGTGATCCATTTGATAGAATCCTAGCAGCACAAGCACTGGGAAAAGAGATTCCAATTATTTCTATCGACCGTCAGCTAGACTCCTTCGGCGTTGACCGAATCTGGAAATAACCCAGCAATTTCTCCGCCATTTACACGAGGCAACCTACGCATTCCTGCACGAAGTGCTGGGCGGATTTCTCTACGAGTGCTGGGGTGCAATCCGTGAGGCATAGTGAGGCATCGCCGAGGGTGTTACGGTGGCGGAAGGCGCAGCCATCATCGAGCTGGCTAAGGATAGGGGGGAGACCTGGGATGGTGTAAAGCTCTTCCCCCTTGCGGTGGTTAGCGGGGATGCTCTTAAGGAGTGCTCTGGTGTATGCGTGGAGCGGGTTCCCGAAGAGTTCCGCCACGGGGGCCTTCTCTACGGTGCGTCCGGCATACATGACATTGACTTGGTCACAGACTTGCGCGACTACGCCGAGGTCGTGCGTGATCATGATGACGGAGGTGCCGAGCGCTTGCTGCTGCTCCTTGATGAGGTCGAGCACCTGCTTTTGTACGGTGACATCCAGCGCGGTGGTGGGCTCATCTGCGATGAGGATCTCTGGCTTCGTGATGAGCGCCATGGCGATCATGATGCGCTGGCGCATCCCGCCGGAGAACTCGAAGGGGTATGCGCCCATGCGGGTGTCAGGCTGCGGAATCCCTACTTGGTCCATCATCTCGATGGCGGCGCGCTCCGCCTGCTGTCCCTTGACCCCTAGGTGGAGAGCCAGAGGCTCCATGAGCTGCTGCCCGATGGTCATGTAGGGGTTTAGCGAGGTCATGGGGTCTTGGAAAATCATGGAGATACGCTTCCCACGGATCGTCCGTAGTTGCTTCTCACTGAGCTTAAGGAGGTCGTGCCCATCAAAGAGCGCGGTGCCGGCATGAATGCGCCCTGGGGGCTTAGGGATAAGCCCTAGTAGGGAGTAACAGGTGACGGACTTCCCAGATCCAGACTCACCGACGATCCCCAGCGTCTCGCCTTTCTCTAGGCTGAAGGAGACATCCTCGACCGCTTTTACCACTCCATCACGGGTGTGAAAGCGGGTGGTAAGATTGTTGACCTCTAGCACTGGCATATCGGCACTGTAGCGA
>CAYWAG010000375.1:0-2021 GCA_964455925.1 uncultured Verrucomicrobiales bacterium
TGCGGTGATTGGGCATATAGTCATGGGGATCGACCTCAGCATCATGTCCATGTGCGGCATCGCGGCGCTCTCTGGCGTCGTCGTAAACGACTCGCTCGTCCTCGTGGACTTCGTCTCCCGTTACGAGAAGGAATACGGCATCCTAGAGGCTGCCCGCAGAGCCGGGGCCGCACGCTTCCGCGCCATCATTCTCACCTCGCTCACCACCTTTGTCGGCATCATGCCCATGGTGCTAGAGACCGACATGCAAGCCCGCTTCCTCATCCCCATGGCAGTCTCCCTCGGCTTCGGTATCCTCTTCGCCACCTTCATCACCCTCATCCTCGTCCCCTGTGTTTATACCATCCTGGGAGATATATCAGGGCGCAGAAAACAGGCGTAAAAAGTGACCCCAGTATCTTTCGACATCACACTACAGGACATTTTTTATCCGCAGATTGCGCAGATAGACGCAGATTATAAGAACCGCTAGAATAGACAGGGAATTACTACTCTAGTGAGGGGAATCTAATGTGGAGTTTATGGAACTATTCAAATGGTATCTGTAGCGCTTGTATTGCGGGCTGTTCATTACCTATCACACTAGCCCAATAAATCATTAATTTTTATCCAATCCAATCTGCGTTTATCTGCGTAATCTGCGGATAGAAAAAATACAAAGTGAAAATTGTCGTGTAGTGTGTTTCGACATGAAATCATGGACTGAAGAGACTCCGTAACGATTAGGTTGGCGGGGCTTGGCATTGGGCGCACCAGGCCGTGGTACGGGTGGCGATGGTGTCCCGCTCTAAGGGGACATCACAGCGTGGGCAGGTTCCCCCCTTCTTCCAGCGATGCTGGAAGAGCCAGCTCTCGGGAGGGACTTGATCCACATAGCCACCGGCAGCGAAGCCTAGCTCCTTAGGCGTGCGCTCCATGTTCCGGTCGGCGACATATTGAATAGCCCCCTTACAGACGGCCTTCACCTCCTTATAGAGAGCCTCGGGGCACACCTCGCCTAATGGGAGTGCGGGGTGAACCTGTAAGCGCCAGCAGATCTCATCCGCCATCCAGTTCCCCACTCCTGGGAAGAGGGACTGATCTAGGAGCGCGCCTTTGAGCACCTTTCGGGGACGTGCCTCCACCATCTCTCGTACCAGAGCACGGGTAAACTGACGTGAAAGCGGATCTGGAGGTAAGCTCTCCCACGGGGCTGGATCCTCATGCAGGAGCACGCGCCCAAACATACGGTAATCGTTCAGGACTAAGGTGCTCCCATCGAGCCGTAAGATAAGATGATCATGCTTCACCGCCTCATAGCCAGGCTCCGCACGGTAAACCTTCCCGGACATCCCTAGATGCACCTCTAGGTGCCAGACTCCCCCAAAGGTCAGGTACATCCGCTTCCCATGATGCGTGCTCCCCGTAAACTCTAGCCCTACTAACACCTCTAAGGCACGAGCGGGGAGATCACGAAAAATCCGCGCAGGAGCATGCGCGCACACTTCCACGACCTTCTCCCCTTCAGACCGCGCCCAAATCCGACGCGCAAGCTCTACTTCTGCTAATTCTGGCATACCACCACATCCAACCGCAGACCACCACCACTGGCGATCCAGAAATAAGAAAAGTCATCCCGGCCTCTGACAGGGCGTCAAATCGCCGTGCTACTAAACTGTCCGAGAGGCGATTAATCTTGCTCTACAGCGTCTTGCTTGTCTCCATCGTTCTGATAATGAGCAGTCAGTTGTTCGGCTTTATCAGCTAAGCGGTGTTGTTCGAGCTGGCGCATGAGGGTGGCGGCGAAGGCCGTGTCTTCTGCCAGTCGGCTGGCTCCCCAAATCGTTGGATCGGCTTCTTGGAGGCGCTGGAGAGTGAGGTTGCAGAGGAATTTCTGGCGTTTGGGGTTCTCCTGCACCTCTTCAAGAGTAGCAAGCGAGACGGGGCAGAGCGGATGCCAGGGTGCTCGGCGGTGGGCGGCTCTGATCGTGGCATCATTCTCTGCATCCCGCAGCCGCTGGCTAATGTGATCTCTAATGAGC
>CAYWAG010000376.1:0-2003 GCA_964455925.1 uncultured Verrucomicrobiales bacterium
CCCTCTGCACCTCTATCCCACATTGCTCTCTTTGAAGGCAGCTTTGACCCCATACACCAAGGGCACGTCGCATTGATAGAGGCAACCCTCGCCGCCTTTGCGCTGGATGCCATCTACGTCATTCCGTGCCGGCAGTCGCCCCATAAGGAGCAGACCCCACATGCCAGCGATGCCGACCGGATCGCCATGTGCAGGCTCGCGACCGCGCATCTCCCGCAGGTCATCGTCAGTGACCTAGAGCTCACCCGTCCTGCCCCCTCGTACTCCTGGATGACGGTGCAGGCACTACAGCAGGCGCACCCTACTGCACAGCTGCACTGGATACTGGGCACGGATCAATGGGATGCGCTCGACCGCTGGGCGCGGTATGACGACCTCATCCGCCAGCTCCACTTTATCGTTGTAGAGCGCCAATCGCAGGTCACACCACGCACGGGAGCGCACTACCGCCCCCTCGCATTTGATCACCCGATCTCCTCCACCCAGCTCCGCCACACTCTCAGCTCTAGCACTACCCGACCTGCAGCTGCAACGCACCTCCATCCCAGCGTCTCAACCTACATTAACGAGCATCACCTCTATGAGCTCCCAGAGGTAGAAATGCTCAAAGATGGATAGAGAGGTGCGAAAAATGTCGCGTAGCGTGAGAGGCGCTAATGCCGCCTATCCTAACCCTAAGAGGGAAAGGTACCATTCCCACACCCGATACCCTCCGAGTATCCAGGTGAGACCTCCTAATGAGAGGAATGGTCCGTAGGGTAGGGGCTTGCCGAACCCGACTCTGCCAAGGACGGCGGCGGCGATGGCGTATAGGCAGGAGGTCAGGAGGGTAAAGAGCACTCCCACAGGACCGATAAAGGCACCGATCATCCCGAGGAGGGGCGGGTCTCCTCCTCCCATCGCCTCGCGAGGAATGACTACGCCGCTGGCTAATCCGGAGGCAGACTGGATCTGCTCGATGTGAAAGGTCTGTTCCCCCACCTCGATCGTCCGCTCACGGATGACGAGGCTGTTGCCAGGGATCTGTTGACCATCGATCTGGAACTGCTCCCCCTGGAGTTCGATGCGGTCAGTCTTACGGTAAAACACCTCTCCCCAGTCGACAGCCTCATCTCCTACCACAAACTGGAGCTGTTCCTCATCGGTTGTTGGCTCGCGTAGGAACCACTTCTCTGCCTGCTCATACTCGACTTTCTTCCGCCCAAACGCGAGCTTCCCGAGGAGGACGACTAATGCGAGTCCGCCGTATCCCAGTAGGCACCCAGCGGTGGCGTAGAGCATGGATGATAGTCCCTGTGCCCCTCCCGTCAGCCCCATCAGTCCCGCCATACTGCTCTCTGACAGCTGCAGCATCTCAGGCCATAGGCAGGCTCCCGCTATGGCGATGGGAATAGCGACCCAGCACCACAGCACCGGGATGACATAATGCTCGCCATCGATAAACGAGATCGCGATGAGGAGGGTGATGCAGAGCAGCCCTAACACGGCAGCCCCTCCAGGATACACCTGCCAGATCGCCCAAAACAAAACGGCGGTGAGAAGCTCTACGAGAAAGTAATACACAGGGATGCGCGTTTCGCAGGCAGCACAGCGCCCTCTCTGCAGGAGCCAGGTAACCAGAGGAATGTTACGGTAATACGGGATCTGCTTCTTACACCCAGGGCAGAACGACCGCTTTGGCTCGTTCACACTCATCCCCCGTGGCACGCGATAAATCACGACATTCAGATAGGACCCTATCAACGCCCCGAGAATAAAGAGACACCCCCCCATAAAGGGCTCCAATAGCATCCACCCTCGGCTCATATTTTCTAATAATCCCTGCATCCAGCTCATGTGCCCTCATTCTTGCATGATCCCGCCCTGAACTCCTAGCATTTTTTTGAGCTGTCTTTACTGGGAATCTCTTTACCATTGAGTAGGAAAACCCTCTGGCGAAGGTGTTTGACTCTCTTCTGGGCGAGATCCCTGTCCTCGGGCTCCTCTCCACCGCTCTCTTTCAG
>CAYWAG010000377.1:0-1978 GCA_964455925.1 uncultured Verrucomicrobiales bacterium
TGTATTCACGAGCGGGACGCTCGTGCCACAGTCTTTACCGCCGTAATGTGAGTTACTTAAGTTCAATCTAATCTGCGTAATCTGCGGATAGAAAAAATACGAGGTGAAGAATGTTGTATAGTGTGACCCTACCTGAATAGTGACTTTCCCCATTGCATTATGATAAAGAGCGAGGCATGGTGCGGGGGCATGAATACGATATTGGCAGAGACAGGCGTAGGCGGGGTGAGCTACTTCGCACAGGGAGGGCTCTTTATCTACATCATTCTCATCTGCTCGCTGGTGTCGATCGCGTGTATGATTTGGAAGGCACTGCTTTTACAGGAAAGCCGGGTGATTCCCGCGCCGCTGGAGGCAGAGATTCTGGCAGGGGAGCAGTCCGTGACGGTTCTAAAGCCCCTGTATGAGGGGAGCAACTCTACGCTGGGGCGTCTCTGCCGCCTGATCGAGCAGAACCCGACCTCCGACCTCGTAGAGTCTGCGGCTAAGAAGGAGCTGACGCGCCTGCGGTCGGGGCTGAACATTATTGAGATTATCATCACGATTGCTCCGCTGCTGGGGCTGCTCGGGACGGTTTCAGGGCTGGTCACCGTGTTTGGTGACTTTGGCGGGGAGCAGAACAATGGAGCGATCGCCAAGGGGATCGCACAGGCTCTGAGCACGACCATTGCGGGGCTAGCGGTAGCGGTGCCGAGTGTGATCGCCTTCTCTTACTTTAACCGGCGCTTAGAGACCTTTGCGGCGCGGCTGGAGCTCGTCCTTTCCCAACTGTGCGCTAACCTGAAGTAACCCTGTGCCCCCCTCTGATTATGAAGCTCGTTACTGAGAGACGTAAGACTCCTGAGATCCCCATCATCCCGCTGATGGATATTCTGGCTATCCTGCTGATCTTCTTCATCGTTACGACCACCTTTAAGGAGCCGCGCCCCGTGCTGGAGATCGACCTCCCGACGGTGAAGGAGCTGCCGTCTAGCAACATCTCTGATGTGCGCTCCACCCTAGCCATCGATAGCCAGGGGCAGATCACACTAGACCACATCCAAGTCGCGCCCGAGGAACTAGCGGACTATCTGCAGGCGTTTAAGAATCAGTACCCTGGCAAGAAGCTGGAGCTAGAGGCGGATCAATCCGTGAATCTCACGCAGCTCTTCTCTGTCTGGGAGGCGCTGTCGCAAGCGGGGATCGAGATTAAGGAGGTGCCTGCGCGCATTAAACTTCCTGCGAAATAAATTGGACTCCCCCAGGAATCTTGCGCATGAATGCAGGTATGATAATGCCCATCGTGCAATACGGAGACGCCGTGCTCCGCAAGAAGTGTAAGCCTCTCACCGAGGTCACAGCCGAGCACCATAAGCTCGCGCAAGATATGATCGAGACGATGGAAGATGCCTCTGGCGTAGGACTGGCGGCACCGCAAGTGGGGATTGACCTCCAGTTCGCAGTAGTGGATGTGTCCCATGATCCCGACTGCATCAGCTTTCTGCGCATCAATGGTGAGGACATCGCGCCTGAGGATATGCCGGCACACATGCCTATCGTCTTCTATAATCCAGAGCTCCAGCTCCTCCCCCCACATGAGTCTGGGCAGGAAGGCTGCCTGAGCATCCAAGGGGTGCAAGCAAAGGTAAACCGCCCGTCTATCGTGAAGGCCTCCCTCCCCCAGCTCGACGGCAGCACGATGGAACTAGAGGCCGATGGTCTCCTCGCCCGTGCCATCCAGCACGAGGTCGACCACCTCCAGGGCATCCTGTTTACCGATCGCCTCAGTAGCGTAGGAAAGGCACGTGTAGCGACCTCGCTAAAGCGCCTCACAAAGCGCCAACGAGGGTGGTAATAGTAAAACCTCACATTACGGCGATAACCGTGGCATGCCCATCTTGGGAATGAACCTTGATTCCTCAGTTAGGAAAACCACAGAGGCACAATACGAAGGATAGCCCCAGGGCAAAGACACAGAGGATTTTATTTATGTAACTAT
>CAYWAG010000378.1:0-1975 GCA_964455925.1 uncultured Verrucomicrobiales bacterium
AGATGTGACGGTCCACAGACTTTAGCACATGCGGAGAGTCCAGCACACGCCGGGACTGCGGCTGAAAGCGGTGCTCAACCTCGACCATGCCTAAGCGTGTGAGGATTTGGCGTGCGATCTCGTGCTCGGCATCGAAGTAGGAGGTGATGACGAGCGTGCCGTCCCCTTTGAGCGCCTGCGCCGCTTGGTCATAGAGCTGGATCCAGGCTTGGTGATCAAACCAGACGTTCTGGTGCCGAATAAACACGAGGTCTTGTTGCCCGAGCTCCTTCCACTGGTCCAGCTGGTCGCCACGCCCGGTGCGGAAGTCGCATTGGATCGCATCGCCGTGTTCCTGTGCGAGCGCTGGGGTCCACAGCTGCTGGGCTTGCTGTATCTGACGGTGACGCAGGTCTAGGCCCTGGATGTGGGCGCGGGAGGCGTTCTCTGAGATCAGCTGGGCTAGCACGCCAGTTTCATCTGCCCGTCCACAGGCTAGGTTCAGGAGCTGCACTTCCTCACGCCCCTCTAGGCGGCTGGATAATAGGGGGCGTAGCGTGTGCTCCAGCGCAGTGAGATCTGCAGTGAGCTGTGTGTCTCCATGGAGGGTGTGGCGAGGTGAGGGCATAAGCAGCGTGGAATCCCCTCTAGGCTACCTCTCTCTCTCCCTGCTTGTCGAGCCTAATGCGGGATGTTACGACTTCCGGGCAAGCTTCTCCGTAAGGATCAGGAGGGCGATGCCTCCAACGCAGAACGCCAGCGCGATCCAGTCTGTGCTAGCGGTGAGGTCAGGCAGGCGCCAGTTCTCAAAGCCCGTGATCTTCTGCTTAATCTCGCCGTCCTCCTTTGTGAACTCCTGTAGGACTGCATCCTTCCACGGCCAGATGACAGCGAGAGATCCCGCGACAAACCCTCCGATGAGCGATAGTGCGAGGTCATGGTAAGTCCGGAAGAGCCAGCTCAGCAGGCGGGAGAGCAGAATGATACCGAGCACCGCCCCTACACCCACGGGGATCAGGATACGGAGGGCACCGAGGTTCCCATCGGCAAGGTCAGAGACGCTCTGCAGCATGATCAGCTGGTAGTTCCCCATCAGGAGGAGGACGAACGAGCCACTGAGCCCGGGGATGATCATGCTAGCCGCTGCCACGACCCCACAGAGGAGGAGGTAGAGGAGGTTCGTGCTCTCTGAGGCGGGAGTGAGGAATGCCATACTACCAGCGGCCCCTAGTCCTACTAGCAGGAGCAACACGCATCCAGCGCTCCAGCGCTGCACGCTCTTAAGTAGTGCCGGGATGGAGGCTAAAATCAGACCAAAGAAGATGCTCCACACATAGAGCGGGTAGTGATCAAACCCCCAGCTCAGGAGCTTAGCCAGGGTGATAAAGCTCAGAATCACCCCGCCGAAGATACAGAGCAGAAAGACCAGATCCGTCTTCTGGGCAAACTCTCGCACCTGCAACCTCAGCAGGAGCTTAACACTCTCCGGCCCAAAGCTCTTCACGGCGTTGATCAACCGCTCATAAATCCCCAGCAGATATGCCATCGTGCCACCAGAGACCCCAGGCACCACATTCGCCGCACCAATAACGTAGCCCTTGATCAGGGTATATAATAAGGTAATCATACTCAGAAAGAAGGGCTGTAACCCCGCCCTGTCCTAGCGAAAGATCCTTGCAGGATGCAAGGATTAAACGAAACGGGTGCTCGCTGGTCGGTGGCGCAACTGTGAATACCCTGCCCAGTAGGGGGGCAGGAGGTCGGTCTCCTGAGCATTCCGTGATAGGATTAGCCGATCTCGCATTACGGTAATAATAGCGGTATGCCCATCTTGGGCATGAACGCCAGAAGGGATGATACGATAAGGGGGGCGCGCCGACTCCTAGGAGTGATCACACTACACGACAATTTTCATTTTGTATTTTTTCTATCCGCAGATTGCGCAGATGAACGCAGATTGGGTTGGATTTGATAAAAAGGTATAGTTGTTGGGCTA
>CAYWAG010000379.1:0-1972 GCA_964455925.1 uncultured Verrucomicrobiales bacterium
GTTCTCCTACTCCTCCATGGGCATCCTCTACCTCTGGGCACAAGCCGTGAAGGATTTCATCCGCCTTTGCTAGATTTCTCTCGATTTCGTTGGTCAAGCGGCACGGGTCTAGGCATCGTCGGGGCATGTCTATCGAATCGTATCTAGAGTTCACCCCTGAGGTCGCGCCGAGTGCCTTTATCGCCTCCAGCGCGGACCTCATTGGGCGTGTGTCCGTAGGGGAGGAAAGCAGTGTTTGGTATAATACCACCCTCCGTGGCGACATTAACACCATCCAGATCGGGGCCCAAACCAACGTGCAGGATAACGCCGTGCTGCACCTAGCGGATGAGTATCCCTGCATCCTGGGTGACCTCGTCACCATCGGGCACTCCGCCGTGATCCATGCCTGTGAGATTAAGGATGAAGTGCTGGTAGGAATGGGCGCGGTGATCCTAGATGGCGCGGTGATTGGCGAGCAGTCTATCATTGGTGCCAACGCCCTCGTCACTGGTGGCACCATCATTCCGCCAGGCTCTCTCGTGCTCGGGTCACCCGCTAAGGTCGTGCGCGCCCTGTCCCCAGAGGAGCGCGATAAGGTCAAGGACTGGGCACTGAAATACGTGCGCGAATCCCGCATCTACCTCCAGCGCGACCAGGAGCAACGTGCCGCCTCAGACGCCGCCGCATCATAAGCCCCCCACTTGCCCCCACCCATTTCTCCATATGTCCACTCCTCCCACGCTAGTTACCCTGCGCGTTAAGGCGATCTTCCCTACCCGGATGGGATGCGCCATCTTTCTCACCGATCGTGACGGAAAGATGGAGCAGTTCTACATCCAGACCGATGTCGGGATCGCCATTAATGACTACCTGAATAATGAGTCCCCCCCACGTCCTGGCACCTTTGATATGACGCACACCCTGCTGGACTCCCTAGGGGCACAGCTCACCAGCTTTACCATCGTGCGCCATGAGGAGACCGACGACACGGACGGCATCTACTACGCCCGCATGGTCTGGCAGATCACGAATGAGGTCCAGGAGCGCAAGATCGTAGAGATCGACTGCCGCCCTAGTGACGGCATCGCCCTAGCCCTACGGCAAAAGACGCCCATACACATCGTCGCCGACCTCTGGGAGCAGCGCCCAGACATGGCAGACCTCTACCAACAACTCACCGCCCAGATCGACCAAGCGGAACGTGCAAATGACGAGGATGCCCTCTAACCACCGCCTCCTATACCATGACCTTTCGTATCATCGCCGCAGGGAAGACCGCGCAGTCCTACGCTAAGACGGGCATCGCCGAATACCAAAAGCGCCTCCAGCGTTACGGCAAGTTCGAGCTCGTGCATGTGAAGGATGGCGACTCTGAGACCGTCTCGCGTCGCCTCCTAGAGGCCGCCAAGGGCAGTCTCATCGTCGCCATGGATGAGCGGGGGAAGGACCTCTCCTCACACCAGTTTGCCGACCAGCTCCGCGACTGGACGGATGACCCCACCATTAAGAGCGTCTCCTTCCTCATCGGTGCCTCCGACGGACACACCGACGCCCTCCGTAAGGAAGCACGCCTCCTCCTCCGCCTCTCTAAGATGACCATGATGCATGAGCTAGCCCTCCTCGTCCTCCTAGAGCAAATCTACCGCGGCCAAACCATCCTCCGAGGAGAACCCTACCATCGCTAAGGGGGATGTCTGCCCCTCCTTCTAGCAAGTTTAGCCATGACGTATTAAAACATTTTATTATACGTCACATAAGCGATTTGTTTGGGAAAACGCTCATGGGTCAGGCATGGTGTGGAAGGTGGTTTTTTTCACGCCTTCTCAGGAGAACAGCGGGTTTGCTTAACGGAGCGCTAGGTCTATAATCCTAAAATCCGCAGATGATTGGAACCACAGAGGCACAATACAAGCGATAGCGCAGGATAGCCCCTAGGGTAGAGTAGAGAGCACTGGCCGGTTCAATTAGTCGACCTTCTCCAGTGCTCCCC
>CAYWAG010000380.1:0-1962 GCA_964455925.1 uncultured Verrucomicrobiales bacterium
TAGGTGGCTGGGGGTCGCCTTTACCCGCGCGCTCTCTCTCGTCTTAGATAACCAACCGATCCATTACCGCCCCCAACAGCCCTCTCGGCTAGAGACCTTTCGCCAGTCCCCCCGCCACACCGCAGCGGAGAATACCGATGCCTCTCAACTACTTAACATGACACGGGAGTATAACCTGACGAAATATAACTTCCCGCGCCAAGCTGTGCAGCTCCCTGCAGGTGCTACTGGTAAACGCACTATCCTCGTGCCCGGGCAGGTCGAGGGCGACGCCTCTATCACCTACGGGTCCCCAGAGGTCCAAACAAACCTCGCCCTCCTGCAGCGGGTGCGCGCCGATCACCCCGATGCCTTCATCCTCTTTCGCCCCCATCCAGACCTGGTCGCCCGGTTGCGTAAGGGAGCACCTATCAGTGCGGAACTCCAGCAGCACTGTGACTGCCTCATCCTTAAGGGTGACCTCATCTCGTGGGTAAAGGCGGTGGACGAGGTGCACACCATGACCTCCACGGTCGGGTTTGAGGCCCTGATACACCAAAAGGGGGTCACTACCTACGGAATGCCCTTCTATGCTGGATGGGGGCTCACTACGGACCACATCACCTGTGACCGCCGTCAGCACAGCCTAACGCTGGAGGAACTCATACACGCGGCACTCATTCGCTACCCGGTTTACCTAAACCCGAACACGGGCGAGTTCATCTCTGCCCTCAGGGCGGCGACCCTCCTCGCCTCCCCGGACTATCAGACCGTGCGCCCCTCCTTACCCTGGCGCCTCCTCCTACGCCTAAAGAGCTGGCGTAACCGCCTCTGTAACCGGTAATCCCAGCTACAGGAATGAGACGCGTTGGAAAAGCTAGAGAAGAGGCATAAAGGATTGCTTTTGTTTCCTAAAGGACTGTAAACTCCCTCTTATATGACGAAGGCTTACCGTATTCTCACTTCCCTCTTCCCCATGACCTTGGTGGGCTTGATCGCCTCTGTGATCTCGTATGAGATGTTGCTAGCCTCGCCAGGGAGCCATTATTCTAACGTGCAGCAGAACATCGAGTATGCGATCTACATCGTAGGGATCTTTGCGCTCTCTGTGGAGGCCTGTAAGGCTGCTAGTAATGGGGATGGGAGTGTGGTACTAGATCAGCTCATGTCCCTGAGTGTGGGGCTAATCGTGGTGGTAGTGTATATCATCGGCTTTATGCAGCTGTATGGAGGCACGCCTATGGGGCCGATCCCCAGTGAACACTTAGAGATCTTAACGTATCGCCCGTTCCTCTACTCCTCCATCGTAGTGTGGCTGGATATTATCAACGGGTTCGTCATCGCCCGGTTTAACCGCTCTCGTTAACTCATCGTGGTGAAGGGGCACTAAAAAAGCGAGCCAGAGCTGGCTCGCTTAGGAGTAAGAGTGGTTGCTCTTGCTCGGTCTTACTAAGGGAGAGGGCAGAAAAGTTATGCCTCCTTAGAAGCAGGGCACTTACCGTCTGGGCAGTCCGTCTTATCCTTCTCGCACTTCTGACCGTCAGTACACTCCTTCTTGTCAGAACACTCCTTCTTATCGGAGCATTCTTTCTTGTCAGAGCACTCCTTCTTATCGTCGCCATCACAGTGACAGAAGGTCGCGACGTCCAGAGGAGTCACAGAAGCAGGAAGAGTGGCGGATACGCCCACGGCGATAGCAGCACTGAGGCTGGCTAGGATCAATGATAGTTTCATTACAATATGTCTTATAGGGTTAAGGGGGGGGATTTGAATGCCATGCGAGCTTTCGAGCGGGTGCCCCATGGAAGCTCTGCATGACCTTACACCTAAAAGAGCGGAGGCTCTCCTGGGTTTTGTGCATTTATTCCATCACATGCATTGTGAGGGCTCTTCTCGGAAGCTTGTGGAAGGAAGAGGAGCTTTGTGACGACGTAGATTTCTGATTATCGCAGAGGGTGTTAGGTTTTACGTTTTAAGTTTTAG
>CAYWAG010000381.1:0-1952 GCA_964455925.1 uncultured Verrucomicrobiales bacterium
GGGCTAAGCACCGCCGCCTTGAGACACCCCAGTTCTTCTGGATGCGCGTCGCGCTCGGACTCTTTAAGGCAGAGAAAGATGGGCGCGAGCAATACGCGATCAATCTCTATAAGCTCTATAAGAGCCGCCGCTTCTGCTCCTCCACCCCTACCCTCTTTAACTCTGGCACCATGCATAGCCAGCTCTCGTCCTGCTATCTGTATAAGGTCGATGACTCCATCGAGTCTATCATGCAGCGCGGGATCGCTGATAATGCCTACCTCTCTAAGTGGGCAGGTGGTCTCGGTGGCTCCTGGACTGCCGTGCGAGGCATGGGTGCCTACATTAAGGGCACGAACGGAGAGTCCCAAGGCGTGGTTCCCTTCCTGAAGCTGCATAACGACCAGCTCGTAGCAGTAAACCAGGGCGGCAAGCGCCGTGGATCTGGCTGTGCCTACCTAGAGACTTGGCACAACGATATCCGGGACTTTCTGGAGCTGCGTAAGAACACTGGTGACGACCGCATGCGCACGCATGATATGAATACGGCGAACTGGATTCCAGACCTCTTTATGAAGCGGATGGAAGCCCGTGAGCACTGGACCTTCTTCCGCGCTAGCGAAGTGCCAGACCTGCATGACCTCTACGGCAAGGCCTTTGAGCAGCGTTACCTCGCCTATGAGGAAATGGCGCAGCGTGGTGAGATTTGGGGGGAGACCATCCCCGCGATCGACCTCTGGAAGGATATGCTTAAGGCGATCTTTGAGACCGGTCACCCCTGGATCACCTTTAAGGATCCCTGTAACCTCCGTAGCCCGCAAGACCATGTCGGGGTCGTGCATAGCTCTAACCTCTGCACCGAGATCACGCTGAACACCTCCGAGGACGAGACTGCGGTCTGTAACCTAGGTTCCGTCGTGCTTGAGAACCACGTGAACGCTGATGGCAGCATCGACCATGAGAAGCTCCAGGAGACCATCTCCATCGCTATCCATGCCCTCGATAATGTCATCGACATTAACTTCTACCCTACTCCATCCGCGCAGAACTCTAACCTGAAGCACCGCCCCATTGGGATGGGCGTCATGGGACTGCAGAACGCCCTCTTTAAGCGTAACCTCAGCTTTGACTCCGCCGAGGCCATCGAGTTCAACGACGAGATCATGGAGGCTGTCGCCTACTACGCCTACAGCGCCTCCTCTGACCTCGCGGCAGAGCGCGGCACCTACTCCTCGTATAAGGGCAGTAAGTGGGATCGTGGCCTCCTCCCCCAGGATACCGTAGATCTCCTAGCCGACGAGCGCGGCGCGGAGATCGACGTGCCGCGTGGTGGTAAGATGGACTGGACCCCTGTCAGGGAGAAGATCCAGAAGCATGGCATGCGTAACTCTAACGTCCTCGCCATCGCCCCTACCGCGACGATCTCCAACATTATGGGATCCACCCCATGCATCGAGCCAAACTATAAGAACCTCTTCGTAAAGGAGAACCTCGGGGGGAAATACATCATGCTCAACAAGGCGCTCGTTTATGACCTCAAGAACCTCGGCCTCTGGGATCAAAAAATGATCGATGACCTGAAGTACTTCGACGGAGAGCTCGAGGACATCGAGCGCATTCCAGCGGAGCTCAAGTCTAAGCATAAGACCGTCTTTAGCATTCCCTTTGAGTTCATCATTGACGCCGCTGCCCGCCGCCAAAAGTGGCTGGACCAGTCACAGTCCGTGAACCTCTTCCTCGCCGTGCCGAGCATGAAAAACCTCTCCCACATGTACCGCCGCGCATGGAGCAAGGGGCTAAAAACGACCTACTACCTCCGCACCCTCCAGGCCAGTAACATCGAGAAAGCCGGAAACCAGCAGAAGAAGGAGATCCGAGGCGTGATGGCATCCACCCCTGCCCCACAGAGCAACCCCGCCGTAGACGATACCTTCCTCCCCGGCCCTAAGGCATGCTCCATCGATAATCCTTAC
>CAYWAG010000382.1:0-1950 GCA_964455925.1 uncultured Verrucomicrobiales bacterium
CGCAGTTAGGGTCTCCCCTCGTTTCGCAGATTCTGGGCAATGGGGCGCAGAATCTAAGCCACCTTACGGAGCAGGTAGCTGAACTGGGCTTGGCCGTGTGGACCAGTTTCCTGGAGAACCTCTAGAGTGGTGCCAATGAGGGACTCCAGCATCTTGTGCTCTAGCTCACGGGCGATAGGGTATTCTAGGGCTAGAGCTTCCATCGGGTTATGGAACTGCTGAATCGTAAGGTTACCGCCTTCATCGGAGATAATATTGTTAAAGTAGCCCTCGTTCTCACGCAGATCGCTTAGGAGCATCACGCGTTCCCCTGCAGGGCTCTCGTCTGGGAGCTTACTGGCGTAGAATGCGGTCTTCTGCGCGAAGTAACGCTCCAGCATCTTGTGGGCCGCCCCTTCGCCAAAGAGGTCATCCGCATCACGGAGAAACTCCAGCGTGACGCTTAAGCCCGCGGTGGGAAAGAGGTCATCACATTTATCGGTGAGGCGGTAGAGCTTCTCAGGACGCCCCACTTCCTTACGCGGGACCTTCCAGCTCTCTAGGAAGCCCATACGCTCTAGATTGATGCAGTGCTGCTTAACACCCATATAGCTCATTTCGACCTCGTTAGCGACGTCTGAGACGGGCAACCCATTAGACCTCTTAAGGGAGGAGAGAATAGCCGCCTTACTGGGGTGGAACATTTCGTTGAAAACCTCTTTAAACATGATTAATTTGTGCGATTGTGTTGTTGAAAACATAATGCTTTTTTACCTATTTACTGTCAAATGCATTTTTAATTATTCCATTTTTTCTTGTGACTAACGACCTTACTCTCCCCTCATTACTGACCTTTTCGCCGAGCGAAACTGAGTCCAAACGCGCCCTCTTTGGGGCGACTCCTGAGCAATGGAGCGACTACAAGTGGCAGCTCCGTAATCGTGTTACATCGCTAGAGATGATGCGTGACTCCCTCCAGCTTACCGATGCGGAGCATAAGGGGATCCTAGCGACCGCTGGTAAACTAGCAACAGCCGTAACGCCCCATTACTTCTCACTGATCGACCCGCAGGATGAGCACTGCCCCATTCGCCGGCAAGTCATCCCCCGTGAAGAGGAGGCCCAGCTCTCCCCCCTAGAGATGGCAGATCCCTGTGGGGAGGACTCCCACATGCCAGTCCCTGGGCTGGTACACCGTTATCCAGACAGGGTGCTCTTCCTCGTGACGGATCGCTGCGCCTCGTATTGTCGTTACTGCACCCGCTCACGGGTCGTCTCTGGCGTGGGTGAGCAGCGCCTAGAGATGCAGTGGGAGCAGGCGTTTGCCTACCTAGAGCGCACGCCAGAGGTGCGGGATGTCCTCCTGTCTGGTGGTGATGCCCTGCTCCTGTCTGATAAGCAGCTCGACAAGCTCCTCACGCGCCTAGGGAAGATCCCACACATACAGTTCCTGCGCATCGGTAGCCGTATCCCCATCTTCCTGCCACAGCGCATCACTCCCGCACTGTGTGAGATGCTCAGTAAGCACCACCCGCTCTTTATCTCCATCCACACAAACCACGCCACAGAGCTTACCACAGAGGTGCGTGACGGACTCGCCCGCCTAGCGAATGCAGGGGTGCAGCTCGGAAACCAATCCGTCCTGCTCAAGGGCGTCAATGACAGCATCGAGGCGCAGAAGGAGCTCTGCCACAAGCTCCTGATGTCACGCGTGAAGCCCTACTACCTGTATCAATGCGACCTCATCCAAGGCTCCGCACACCTCCGCACCAGCGTGCGTAAGGGCATCGAGATCATCGAGGGGCTCCGAGGGCATACCTCTGGCTATGCTGTCCCGCAATACGTCGTAGATGCGCCAGGTGGAGGCGGCAAGATCCCCGTAAACCCAGAGTATATCATCTCCCATGATGCCGATAAAATCGTGCTCAGGAACTACGAGGGTAAGCAGTTCACCTACCCCGAGCCTCCAGA
>CAYWAG010000383.1:0-1915 GCA_964455925.1 uncultured Verrucomicrobiales bacterium
AGACCCCTATGATCACAGAGCTGGCGGAGGCCTGCCGTGCCAGTGAAACCCTATTCATCATTGATGACACCGTCGCGAGTCACTATAATGTAGACGCGCTGAAATATGCAGACCTCGTCACCACTAGCTGCACCAAATGGATTAGCGGCCAGGGCGATGTCATGGCGGGAGCCACCCGGATTAATCCAGACTCCGTGTTCGCCCCCCAGCTGACCACCGTCTTCCATGAGGAAAACCCAGAGGGTAGCACCCTGCACCGTCTCGATGCGGACACCCTCGTAGCAAATGCCGAGGGCTTTACCGCACGCATTCGGGCAGTCAACACAGGGGGCGAGGCTGTCGCAGCCTTCCTAGAGGAGCATCCCGCCGTCGATACAGTCTATTACCCAAAGTATGTCTGTAAGGAGCAGTATGACGCCGTCCTCACTCCGCATGGAGGATACGGAGGCCTGATCTCTATCACGCTCACCAACCCTAAGAAAACTCCCGCCTTCTACGACGCCCTCGAGCTCAACAAAGGACCGAGCCTAGGCACCGAGTTCACGCTCGTCAGCCCCTATACGCTCCTGGCTCACTACGATGAGCTCGACTGGGCAGAAGACCACGATGTCCTGCGTCACCTCATCCGCTTCTCCATCGGGGTGGAAGAGCCCGCACTGCTAATAGAGCGCATCAGCAAGGCGCTGGAGTGCGTATAAGCGATCCTACTTTGTGACCTGAGTAAAAAGCTGGTCAAGACGTGGCAGCTCAGAGATGTCACGTGCTCGCTGCGCGGCGATGACCTCCCCCTTATGGACGATGAAGGCACCAGGTAACTGTAACCCATCACCAGCAAGGTGCCCCACGCCACAGCCTTTGAGCAACGCTAGCAAGCCCTGTAACATGACGCGGGGTCCAAACAGCGCCCAAACTCCCCCCTTACCTAAGCCAAAGGAGCGGTAAAGCTCACAATAAGGGTCTGCCACCCGCTGCACGGCGGGATCATCAAGATAGCTGCGTTCCTTCCCGGACTGTAGCATGTGCACGAGCACGAGTTGTGCTCCGTTTTCCTCTGTCTGTTGCTTCAGTTGCTGGAGTTCACGGAGAAGCTTACGGGTAAAGGTGCACCCAAAGTGACGCAGGAACACGATCGTCAGAGGCGCGTCATGCGATGCTGCCAGCAAGCTCTGGTCTGTGAGTTGGTAATGCTCTAGGGCCTCCTGCAGCGTAAAGGGCTCCGCCCGATGCGGCTGCCGTCCTGCGTATGTCTCCACCGTCGCCCACAGGATCGCCAAAAAGGGCGGAATCCAGAGCGCATCATTTAACAACAGCACCCACCCCGCACGTAACGGAAACACCCCCCGTGAGACCGCCCACACAAACCCCACCACAGCTCCAATCTTAGCAATAGTAGCCACAAGAACATTCGGCCAATGTCGCACCGGGTTTGATGCCGCTAATAACACGCCTAAGGCGAGAACCCCGTTCAGCATGCCTACCGTCATCCACATCTCACTATAACCATGCGGAATCCCGCTCCAGTCGAACCAAAGCTGCGGCCAACAGACAGCCCAGAGAGCGAACAACAACCCCACACAGCCAGAGGATACTAATACCCAACGTCTCCAAACAGGACTCTTACACTGCCCTCCGATGCACAACTTCTTCATGTCCCCCAAACCTAAAACCATCTCCCCCTCCCGCAACTGGCTTTTTAAGAAAAAAAGGAGCCATCAGACAGGAAGAGCTGATACAACTGTGCAACACTGCACCTAAGAACGAAACGCTCGTAGTACAGGGTGCCACACTACATGACATTTTTTAACCTTAATTCCGCAGTTAGGGTCTCCCCTCGTTTCGCAGATTCTGGGCAATGGGGCGCAGAATCTGCGAAACGAGGGGAGACCCTAACTGCGGAATTAAGGTTAAAAAATGT
>CAYWAG010000384.1:0-1913 GCA_964455925.1 uncultured Verrucomicrobiales bacterium
CATCGAGGTAGATGGCTTGGCGCGTGTGCTTAATAATAGCAGAGGCGTCAGATGCCACGATGGTCTCGCCATCACCCACTCCTAGCACGATCGGGGAGCCTCGGCGGGCGACGATCATCGTGCCTGGCTCCTCATGGGCGATACAGGCGATGCCATATGTGCCCTCTACTTCTTTTAGCGCTCGCTTTACGGCCCCTAAGAGGTCTCCGTCATAATGGGAGTCTACGAGCAGGGCGAGAACCTCGGTGTCGGTCTGGGAGAGGAAGGTGTAGCCCTTGCCCTCGAGCTTAGCCTTTAGCGCCTTATAGTTCTCTATGATCCCGTTATGGACCAGCGCGATGCGGTTACTGGCGTGCGGATGTGCGTTCTCTGTCGTGGGTGGCCCGTGTGTGGCCCAGCGGGTATGTGCGATCCCGAGGGTAGAGACATTGAGCGGGGCATCCTCGGCATGGAGGGCGACCTTGTCAGTGAGCTCTACTACCTTACCCTTAGCCTTCTCCACGATGATGCCATCGGTAGACTCCACCGCGATCCCAGAGGAATCATACCCCCGGTATTCGAGACGTTTGAGACCGTTGATCAAGATCGGGACGGCTGACTTTGTTCCTGTATATCCTACAATTCCACACATATTAATCGCTGATTTTTATTTATCCTTATTGATGACCTCTGCAGGGAGGGTAGTCACGTTCTTTCCTAACTTTCTCGCTGGATAGATACTGGTGTTGATGCCGGTATGCGTTCCATCGGCGATGATGGCTCCAAACTTGCGCCGTCCTGTATCAATGAGTTCTCCATCGATGAGGCTGCGATGGTTCTTACCATCGTGGCGGAGGTTCGACGTCGTGGTGCCTGCCCCGAGGTTGACCTGATGCCCTAGGATGCTGTCCCCTACGTAGCTCAGGTGCCCGACATTTGTCCCGTTCCCGATGATCGTGTTCTTAATCTCCACGGACTGTCCGATGTGGCAGCCATCCCCGATGCTCGTGTTCCCGCGGATGTAACAGTTCGGCCCGATCTTACAGTTCTTACCGATCACGGCATTCCCCTCGATGTACACCCCAGGCAGGATGCGCGTGCCCTCGCCGATCTTTACGGTGCCCTCGATCACGGCTTGCGCATGCACCTCGCCCTGGATCACATCACGCGGGAGCGCCTGCACGATCTGCTCGTTCACACGGATTAAGTCCCATACATAGCGTATCCGTAGGCTCTCTGCGGATGCCTCCACGGTCTCGCCCATACATCCATCACCACTGCCAGTGGTTGCCACGATCTCGCCCTCTATAGACAGTGCCGCGGCCCCGCCAGCAGAGGTCAGTGCATTCAGATCCGCCGGCGCGATCCATACATCCTGTCGGGCGGAGACTCCTAGAGCCTCACGCTCCTGGCACCATTCCTGCCACGTCTTACCCGCGATCACAAACGCGCCCAAATCCTGCGCCTCATATGGAAACAACTGCATCCCCCCACCATGCCCCGCCACTTACCACACTGGCAATCTCATTCTGTGACTATTCAGGTGGGGCAGGCAGGATATTTAAACCACGAAAAACGCTAAATTCCGGTAACTATTCAGGAGGGGCTGAAGGAGTGGTTAACCGCGAAAGACGCTAAATTGCGCTAAAATGAACTGGGATGATTGCATGATCAAAGCGAAGTCTCTTGTAGCTTGCTTTTAGGAAGGCGTAGGAGCAACAGGGCTACGCCTCTTCCCCTCTCAAGACCATAACACTTCGCAGCTAGTGTCTATTGTAAAAATGAGACACTACCTGGCGTTAGCCACAGACTTTCTCCTTCATGTCCGCTTTGTAACTGTTCAGGTAGGGGGAGTATGATCACAAAAAAAACTTCGCGAACAGGTCTCCCCGATAGGGGAGAAAGCCCAAAGCCCCGGGTAGAGGGAGGCGGGT
>CAYWAG010000385.1:0-1906 GCA_964455925.1 uncultured Verrucomicrobiales bacterium
CTGTTCGCAAGTGCGATGGGAGAGCTACCAGCCTTAGTGCTCACGAGCTCGGCAGCCTCGACGAGCTCGTCCATCTCGTTGAGCAAGTTCTTCTTAATCGCGACGATCGCGACCTCTTTCTCCGCTCCGGAGTCATCTAATAGCTCCCAGTCCCATGCGACTTCATCGATCGGGAAGGGAATGTGCTGCTGTGCCTCAAAGCCCACCAGCTGCTCAATGTTATCCCCCGCTAAGCCCGGAAGCTTAACAAAGCGCGTAAAGACAGCCTGCCCAGAGACCGTGTAGAGCACCTTAACGGAAGATAGACCGAGACTCTGCACCATCTCCTGGAGCATCGCACGAACCTGCGTGTTACGGATTGCCTCGTTCGCAGGATCTGCCAGCACGCCCTCGACCGCGTATTTCTTTAACGCGATCTTAGACTTGGCAACCTCGAAGAGACCCAAGGAAATGTTTTGTGAGCCCAGATTAAGGACAGCAATGTTTTCAGCCATATCGTGAGTGTAGTATCGTATGTGGAGTTTCTAAAAGCGTATTTTAGGAGGGGTGGAGAGGTCTAGCGTGTTTCGACCTTATTTTCTGCGAAGCGATCCCACCAGAAATATTGGAAGGGAGTCTCATTCTTAGCGCGGAGAGGAACCTTATCGTAGCGGGAAAGCTCTGGCGACTGCCACCAGGCCTCGTCACCCTTGGAGGAGAAGGACGCGACCTTCTGCCCGTTAAAGAGGATTTCACCACCAACGCGGTCGATCACCTTATCTGTAGCGCGATCCTTACCAGAGAGTCTCATAACCGCACTCGGTGCTAGGTAAACGGAGGAGAACATCTTCTCACCAACAGGGACGTTAATGTGCTCCACGACCTTCTCTAGGAGAATGTACTTCTTCCCCTTAGCATCTGGATCTAGGGCGGCGACATACCACTTGACGGTCAGATTATCGACAAACTTGGCGCTAGCAGGGTCTACCTTCGTCACCTCGAACTCGACTTCCATCTCGAGCCAATCCTTCTTATCCCAGCTCTTAGAGGCGGTGCCTCCAAACTCAGGTGAGTTTAGCTCAGAGAATTCTGGCTCCTCCGCCTCAACAGCGATGCGGGCCTGGCCAAAGAGAGTAGCAGTCGAGAGAAGACCGCAGAATACGGTAAAAATAGCACTTGTGCGAAGTCGTGAGTATGTCATAGGAATTTGTTGCTCGTAGCATTTAGAGTGATTGTAAGCATTTTGGCTAGTAGAAACATGATAATTTTTTCTTATCGGCCTAGAATGATGCGAAATTACTTTCCAAACGCTTCCAAAACCCGCCAATCAGCCATATCGAAGCAGAATTATGTTGAATGAACACATTAAAGTCGTCGGTTCTTGCACAGAACCCACCTCCCCCCTCCCTACTCTCTCTGACTGCGATGTCGTGGAAGTGCGCTTAGACGGCACGACAGATGCCGATGTGCTCCAACAGTTCATTCAGGACTGCTCGCTTCCCGTGCTCATCACCGCGCGCGACCAGGCAGAGGGAGGGCTCCAGCCGCTCGGCACGGCTGAGCGCATCGCGCGGATCCTTCCCCTCCTCCCTTATGTGGACTACCTCGATGTAGAGATGCGAAATTGGCACGACATGACGCCCGCAGTCGCGGCGGCGCGCGAGCACGGCGTAACCCTCGTAGCCTCTTACCACGACTTTGACCAGACCCCCACTGCCGATGAGATCAGTGGCTTAATCACGACTTACCGCGAGCTCGGCGCAGATATCCTAAAGTTTGCCTTCATGACGCATTCGCTAGCAGATGTCACTGCCTGTCAGCAGGCGCTGTTATCTAGCCAGGAGACGGTCGCCATTATGGGGATGGGTGCCTACGCCCCCGCCTCCCGCCTCCTGCTCGCCCAATCCGGCTCCGTGCTCAACTACGG
>CAYWAG010000386.1:0-1874 GCA_964455925.1 uncultured Verrucomicrobiales bacterium
CCCCCTACCCGACTCTAGTAGAATTCTGGAACTACCGCACCCGCCCGGCACTCCCCCATGGAGAGTCGACAAGGCTTTGCAAAATTGAACCAAGTCAAGGGATAATTTTATTTTGCAAAACTTAATAATCAACAGATCTGAATCTTAAAAAAATCACCCTCTCAAACCTTGATAACTCCTAAGATCACGCCCCACGGGAAAAAGATTTTATAAAAAAGGCTTCACGCCATAAATTTTACTCGCAGACTATCTCGCCATGGCTGTGACAACACACCTGTTTTCACAGCATCACCTTCATAATTACTCATGAGAGAGAACACAGACATAAACAACGAAAGCGCAGGCGCACCAGAGCGTGCCTGCGAGGCGCCGACTGCGCACTGGATCAAGATGTCTACCTCTCTCAAGAAGCAGCTAGGAGAGGAAACCTTCGACCGATGGTTCTCCGGCGCTTCTCTAGAGGTAGAGGCTGATACTTGCACTATCATCCTAGACACCGACACCGCCCTGCTTTGGGTCGAGACGAACTTCACCCCTGAGATTAATCAGGCGGTTCAGGATACCTTCACAGACGGCATCCTCCTGGAGCTAGCACACCGTAGCCAGCCCGCTAAGGAGACTCCTGTCACGGCTCCCAGTAAGCCCCAAGCCCGCACGGAGAGCAGCTCTAAGGTCAGCCTAGAGACCCTCGCTAAGCGTGCTAAGCTGAACCCTACTAAGAGCTTTGCAAACTTCGTGGTGGGATCGAACAGCCAGTTCGCCCACGCTGCGTGCCAGGCCATTAGTAATGGAGCCAGCCGAGGGTATAACCCCCTCTTCGTCCACTGTAATCCAGGACTGGGTAAGACCCACCTCGTGCAGGCGCTGGGACAAGACATGCTCAAGAATAACCCTAAGAGCAAGGTCAGCTACCTTACGGGTGAGGACTTCACGAACAAATACATCGAGGCTGTCCGAAAGGGCACCACCGATGCCTTCCGCCGCCGCTACCGTAAGCTTGACATGCTCATCCTCGATGACGTCCACTTCCTAGTCGGTAAGGGCAAATCCCAGGAGGAATTCTTCCACACCTTTAACACCCTCCTAGAATCCGGCTGCCAGGTCGTCATCACCAGTGACCGCCCTGCCTGTGAGATTCAGACCTTTGACACCCGTCTGAGCAGCCGCTTTGAGTCCGGTCTCACCGTCTCCATCGCCTCGCCGGACTTTGAGACCCGCGTCGCGATCCTACAGTCCATGCTGGGCGCTATGAAGGTAAAGGTCGCCTCTGAGGCCATCCACTTCATCGCAGAGAAGATTAAGTCCAACGTCCGGCGGATGGAAGGCGCGCTCGTCCGAGTCGCCACACAGTACTCCCTCTCACCAAGCTCGGTCTCCATCTCTCACCTCAGAGAGGTCCTGTCCGACATGCTCCGTCAGGAGAACACCACCCGTGTTACCATTGACCGCATCCAAAAGGAAGTCTCAGAGCACTTTGACCTCCGCCTAGGAGACATGACCAGCCGCCGCCGCCCGGCTAACATTGCCCGCGCACGCCAGATCGCCATGTTCCTCAGCCGCGAGATGACTAAGAACTCCCTCGCCGAGATCGGCGACAGCTTCGGCGGCCGTGACCACGGCACCGTCATCCACGCCTGTAAAAAGGTAGAGTCCGACCTCAAGACCGATGAATACATCAAAGGCGAGGTCGACTTCCTCCGCGCGAAGCTCACGCGGTAATTCACCCACCTATAGAAAATCCGTAATTCGAGCGAAGCCGAATTACGGATCACAAAAAAACTTCGCGGATAGGTCTCCCTTATCTGGGGAATGTGACCAAGCTCTTTCACTCTACTCGGGCATAGCTAGTGCTATGCGCTCCGGATGGCTGCGCC
>CAYWAG010000387.1:0-1864 GCA_964455925.1 uncultured Verrucomicrobiales bacterium
ACCTGAATAGTTACACTCAGCTAAGCACTACCCGAATAGTTACACCCTTACAGAAGGTTCAACCAGTACCGTGTATGCTTACGCTCGCCCGTTTTGGTGAGCACGCCTTGTGCGACTAACTGCTGGAGGTCTCGGGTGGTGGTGGTCGCCGTGGCCTGGGTGATCGATATATAGTTCGCCGCGCTGAGGCCTCCAGTGAACCCCTCTATGCCTTTATCGAGCATGCGAAGGATAACCTTGTTCTGGCGCTCATTGAAGCTCGATTGATGGTTCGTGAGGAGACGGGTCTTACGGATGAGGAACTCGATCGTGTCGAGGCTCATCTGCTGTGCTTCTAGGACCAGGGGCTGAAAGTAGTGCATCCAAGAGCTGACTTCATTATCAAGACCTGACTGAGCGTAGGTAAAGGCGTCGTAATACGCCTTCCGTTGCTTCTGAATCGCTGAGGAGATCGAGATCAAGGCTGGACGTCCGAGCGACTGAGAGAGTGACTTCTCTGCGAGGGCGCGCCCTACTCGCCCGTTCCCATCCTCGAAGGGGTGAATGCTCTCAAACCACAGGTGCGTAATCGCGGCTAAAGCGAGCGGAGGCGTCGTGCCCGTCTGATGCTGGGCATTATACCAGGTAATGAGAGCCTCTAGCTCCTCCTCCACCTGAGCGGAGGGAGGAGCCTCAAAGTGCACCATCGGCTTATCTAGCGAACCTGACACGACCTGCATCGGTGCAGTGTGTGTGCGGTAGTGTCCTGCATCACCTCGCTGTTGCTGGAACAGGAGATCATGCCAGCGCCGCAGGAGATCATGAGAGAGGGGCGCATCAAAGTTCTCATACACATCCACGAGCACTTCACTGATGCCTTGTTCACGCAGCAGTTGGTTTGGTCGGGTCACCTGTAGCCCGAACTGCCGGCGAATGGACGACTGCACGCTGTCGCGGTCTAGGATCTCGCCCTCGATCTCTGAGGTCTGCACCGCCTCATTACGCAGGAGCTCCACTTGTAAATGCTTCTGCCCCTCCTTCTCAATGTGCCGCAGTGCCCCCAAGGACTGTCCTGCCAGATCCAAGAAACGTCGCTCATACTCGATAAACTCCTCCTGGTTGTATGTGAATTCTCGCCAGTCCGATAGTTGCCAATTCCAGTTCATGATGTATAGAGCCCTGTCTTATAGCTCATATAATAGCCGAAAAGTGGGCTATAGCAACTGCTTTTATTGCTCAGTCGTCACACTACACGACATTTTTTCACCCTTTCGTGAGCGTAAACTTGAGCGTGCCCAGCGAATTATAGCGCTGGAGCACGATGGCGACCTCTGTGCCAGGTTCGATCTCGATCAACCGCTGGTAAAACTCCTCTGCCGTCATGATGGGGTGCCCATTAATGCTCAGAACACGGTCCCCCTGCCGGACGCTATACTTATCTGCTAAGCTCGGGGAGCGCACGGCACTCACCACTACCCCGCGGAACCCGCGGCGCTCCTCGATCCACTCCAGGTCACGCACATGCATCCCGATGGAAGCGATGCGCCCCATGACTTGAGTGAGCTCCGTCCCATGGATCAGCTCGCGTGCCCCATCCCAGTCCATGGAGTCGATCACCATCGCCTTTAGCTCCAGCACATCCTCCCCGCGCACCACCACCAGTGGCATCTCCTTATCCGTGGGCGAGGTCTGGATCATATGGATCAGATGGCGCGCATGTTCCACCTCCTTACCGCCATAGGACTGGATGATATCGTTTGGTAATAAGCCCGCCTTCTCTGCGGGGGATCCCTTTGTGACAAAGTGGATCGCCACGCCCTTACCATCATACTTGAGAAACGTGCGGATCTCTGGGCTGAGGTCACGTACGCGCAGCCCCATATAC
>CAYWAG010000388.1:0-1855 GCA_964455925.1 uncultured Verrucomicrobiales bacterium
ATGCGAGGGCGAGGGCAGTGCCTAGGATCGTGTCTGGGCTACAGGTCATCGGGATTTGCGCTACGGGGCGGCTCATCCCTAGGATAAACTGCCCGTATGGGACGGCTCCGCCAGCGTGCTGGAGGAGCTTGCTGGAGATATGGGCGGCATCGAGGCTGGGGAAGACGAGCACATCGACAGGGCCTTTTTGGTCCATATGGGGGACCTTTTTCTCCGCCGCGATGGGGTTAAGCGCGACATCTGCCTGGATCTCGCCGTCGATCTCTACATCCTGTCTGGTGCTGATGGCTCGCGCGTGTGCCAGCTCGGCAGCGGCCGCGACACGGAGTGCAGAGGGAGTAGAGTTTGACCCCTTGGAGGAGTGACTGAGCAACGCCGCACGCGGGCGCACATCTGGGAAGAGACGCGTGACAAAGTCGGCACTGGCCAGCGTGATGGAGGCGAGGGTCTCAATGTCGGGCTCTGGATTAATGGCGGTGTCTGCGAGGAATAAATATCCGTCACGCCCAAAGTTCTGCAGGTCACGACCGATGAGGAGGGTGCAGGCGAAGGCATGCGGCACGCGTGGATCAGGCTTAAGGCACTTATGGACGGCACGCAGAATCACTGATGGGTGGCTCTTATTGCCTCCGATGTAGGCATCCGCATGTCCGTATTGCACCATCATGCAGGCGTAGCGATGCGGGGATGCCATCATCTCCTCTGGATTAGCAATGCGTGCTCCTTTAAGGCTCTCGATCTTCTTCAGGCGGCTGACAAAGCGGGGGAAATCCGAGGATTTTCTCGGCTCGATGCGCGTTACGAAGGTCAGGTCGATCCCGTTTTCCTGAGCCAGTTGGTCGATCTTCTCACGGTTCCCGATCAGCATGGGACTGGCGATCTCTAGCTGCACCATTTTCTCCGCTACCTGTAGCACGCGTAGGTCTTCCCCTTCGGAGAACACGATCCGCTTTTGGTTACTCTTCAAGCGTGAGATACATGTCTGCGTGAAGGGATCGTTCAGAATAGAGGAGAAATCGGGCTTGTTCATGTTTTGTTGGTAAGATCAGACACAGAAGCAGATCAATATAGAAAGATCAATTGTTTTCTTACCCCATAGAGTCAGTGCGCTGATGGTCGGTCATCGCGTCCACAGGGTCGTGCCCTTAGCCTTAGCCGCAGAGGAGGAGAAAGTGCCGTCTAGCTGGTGTGTGTTGGTGACTTCAACGACGTATTTAGATTTGACCGCAGTGTCGATCGTGCTGCCCTCATCGATGTGAAAGGTGATCCGATTTGGCTGGACGGAGGTGTCCAGCGTGCCCGTGCCCGTGAACGAGGTCTTCGCGGCGCCTTGATAGTAGTACACCTCATTGTTAAACATCTCGGCATACTTCGTGCCAGTAACCGTAAGCTTAGTTCCGCCAGAGTCCTTAACCCGCAGCCTATAATAGAGCGTGAGCTTACCGTTCCACTGTGAGCGCGAGGAGTTAACAATGAGAGATGCCATATCCCATGTTCCACTGAGGTTATACTGGTTTTCCGCTCCTCCGGGTGAGGGCTTGGGTTTAGGCTTTGGCTTTGGGTTAGGCTGCGGTTGCTGGACTGAGTTCGGCGGAGCGATGCGCCACCCCATGTGATAGAAGCCGTAGAGCACGCCCCCGATCACCACGAAGAATGTGACCAGGAAGAGGATAAAGGAGACGCAGCCAGCCTTTGAATCGGAATCACTCATATTACTTTACGGATCGGGCAGAAAAGCACCCTTAAAATAAGAATGCACAAAGTTATGGAATATTCAAACGAATTTATGAAAATATCGAAAATCACACTACACGACATTTTTTATCCGCAGATTTCGCAGATAGACGCAGATTAC
>CAYWAG010000389.1:0-1855 GCA_964455925.1 uncultured Verrucomicrobiales bacterium
ATCCCGGGGCGATCTGCCTCTGACGCCTCCGCTAGCTCCCCCCGACAATGATGCAGCAGAGCATTGACGACCGTACCGTCAGGGGAGCCTACTGCCGGGTGCACGACCATCCCCGGTGCCTTATTAATCACGATGAGGTTCTCATCCTCATGCAGCACCGATAGCGGTAACTCCTGCGGTAGCACCTCCGTTACCTGTGGCGCAGGGATACAGACGTCGATCACGTCTCCTGCCTCTAGCGGGTAGCGTGTCTTTACGCGCTCCCCATTCACGACGATGTCGCCAGTCTTAATCAGCACTTGCAAGCGTGAGCGCGAGTGGTCTGGGAGTTCCTTAGCCAGATAGGCGTCTAAGCGCTGTGCGCTCGGGTGATCAAAGGTAAACTGATGGGTCTCGTCTGCCTGCATAGGACTGCTTACCATAGACCAGAAAAGAGGGGGAAGCGAAAAAGGAGGCAGAGCGCGGGATTAGTTAAGAGACCTAAATCTTACTACTTTGCCCCCCTCCCCGTGTTACTAATAACCCCCAGAACAAGATGTGAATAACTTGTGAGAAAGTTGGGGAAAGCCGCCTCTGATCGCCATATAAGTGTTCTCATATTCACTCCTAGCATCCTCCTCCTGTGCTCATGCGCGCGGGCTGGTATGCGTCTCGCTTAGGCGTGCTGATCGTGTGCGGGGCTGGCGGTGTTACGCGAGTGCGATCTTATCCGAGGTTTGGTGGATTTGATTGAATGTGTTTTTTGTTTGGGTTATTTTATTTCTTTTATATGAATTAATGATTTCTTAGTGCATTCTTTCGTGTGTTGTTGGGCGCGGAGCTTTTGGCGTGACGGGTGGCTCTGCGCCTCAGATTCACATCTTTTCCTGCGGTCTATCGCCCGTAATTGTGCAGGATTATCGGCTGTATCCACTGCTGTGGGAGGGCTGAGGCGTGAAACAGAATAAGCCCCGAATAGCCTGTGAGTTAGATGTGAATAACTTGTGAAGTAACTCACAATAAACTGCTACGCCCCTTATAAAGTAAGGGGTTCCAGCAGGGTGGGTGCGCGTCCGAACTTTTCGGTTTTGTCGTGTCACTGGGGAGAGCGCATCGTAAGCGAGATTTGGCTTGCGGCTGGGGGAGGACGAGCGTAAGAGGTGTGTGCCTTCCCCCTTTTCTGACTGTCCTATGAGAACTCTTGTGCGAACCTTATCCTCCTTGATCGTGACCTTGACCTTCCTGATCGCAGAGGAGGAGCCTTCTGCCACCTCTCCTGCTACTCCTTCTGCCACTGTGGCGGAGGTCACAGATCCAGCCCCGACTGCTGAGGCTCCTGCTGTAGAGGCTCCTGCGCCAGATTCCCCCCCTGCTTTACCTATGAACCCATCCGTAAAAATCGAGACCAGCCTCGGCGACATCATTGTCGAGCTTAATGCCGAGAAGGCCCCCCTCACTGTTAAGAACTTCCTCAGCTATGTGGAAGATAAGTTCTATGATGGCACCATCTTCCACCGTGTGATCTCTAACTTCATGATCCAGGGCGGAGGCATGACTCCTGACATGGAGGAGAAGGACACGAAGGCACCGATCACTAATGAGTCTAGCAACGGCCTTAAGAACGAGCTCGGCACCATCGCCATGGCTCGTACCAACGACCTGAACTCCGCCACCTCCCAGTTCTTCATTAACACGGTCGATAACCGTAGCCTTAACCATGGTGGCCCATACGGTGGTTACTGTGTGTTCGGTAAGGTCACTGATGGCATAGCCATCGTGAAGAAGATCGAGGCCGTCCCTACCCGCAATAAGGGATACCATGGTGATGTCCCCGTGCAAGAGGTCACGATCCTCTCCATTACTAAGATCGAGGAGT
>CAYWAG010000390.1:0-1847 GCA_964455925.1 uncultured Verrucomicrobiales bacterium
CATAGGGAACCTCGGTGACATCACCCAGCGCGCCATCACCGTGCTCAAAGACTGTGACCTCATCGCCTGCGAAGACACCCGTCATACGAAGCGGCTGCTGAACCACCTAGACATCAGCAAACCCCTTGTCAGCTTTAATGCCCAGTCAGAGGAACGTAAGATCCCAGACCTCATCCACAAGGTCCAGTCCGAGGGCATCACTCTAGCAGTCGTCAGTGATGCGGGAATGCCGGCGATCTCAGATCCTGGCCAGCGCCTGATCCAGGTATGCCTGACCGAGGGCATCGCCTACACCGTCCTACCGGGTGCCAGTGCGGTTCTCACCGCCCTCGTTGGCTCGGGCTTCCCCGCGCACCACTTCCTGTTCGGTGGGTTTCTCCCGATGAAGAAGGGTAAGAAGCAAACCCTGCTCGCACAAGCGACCGAGGCAGATCATACGACCCTCTTCTTTGAGTCCCCCCACCGGATCACAAAGGCACTGACGCTCCTGGCGGAGGTTGCCCCAGAGCACCCCACCTGCGTGGCGCGCGAGCTTACTAAGGTCTATGAGACCTACCACCGTGGCACCGCCAGCGAGCTACGAGATTACTTCCTAGCGCACCCCCCAAAGGGCGAGATCGTCCTTATCATCGCACCAGAATCTTATAAAATCCCTGTAAAAATCGATTCCAACGCGAATTAATCCTTGGCTCTGCACCCGCTCCGAGCCTACTCTGAGCCACAAAGGGGAGCCTCTCTCCCGAGCGACTGATATATATGAAAGCCTTTTCTACCTGCTGGAACACAAGCCGCCATGATGATGGAGAGGCGATTATCGAGGAAATTCTTGCGCTGGGGTTCGACCACATCGAGCTCAGCCACGGCATTACCCTTTCTAAGATTCCAGGGATAGAGCGCGCCTATGAGCAAAAAATGTTCACCTGTGTGGGCGTTCATAACTTCTTCCCCTCGCCCACGGAGATCATGACAGATGCACCGGACGCCTACGAGTTCACCCACTTTCGGGAGACAGACCGGGAGCGCGCCTACCGTTATAGTGTGCAAACCCTAGAGGAAGCCGCCCGCTACGGTGCTAAATACGTCGTCCTCCATATGGGATCCAACCATAAGATGCCTAGCGCTAAGTGGTCTAAGCCCCTGGAGAAAATGCTAAAGGAGGGCGAAGCCGAGAGCAAAAAGTTCCTCCGCCACCGAAATAAATTCCTGAAGAAGCGCGAGAAGACCGCAAAGTTCTATATGCTCCGCGCCACCTACTACCTGGAGCAGCTAGAGAAAAAGGCGCGCGAGCTAGACTTAGTCCTCGCCATCGAGTCCCGATCACACTACGAGCAAGTCCCCACCGAGTCCGAGATGCTCACCCTCATGGAACACTTTAAAGACAGCCCGCATGTCCAATACTGGCATGACTTCGGGCACGTGCAGCGCAAGCATAACCTCGGGTTGCTCGACCACGCAGAGTGGCTCGGTCAGGTCTCCCCTCACCTCTATGGAGGACACCTCCATGATGTGCAGAACGGCACCCGCGACCACCGCGTCCCACTCAAGGGCGGCGATATTCAATACGATCAGATCATGCCCTACTTCACCCCAGACATGCCCCTCGTCTGGGAACTCTCCCCCGGCCGCCGCGCCTCACAAATCCGCGAAGCGCTCGCGGAGTGGGAGGCTCTCTACCCTGGGTATTAGGGCGGCGTCAGGCTTCCCGACAGAGATCAGTAAAGACTGTGGCACGAGCGTCCCACTCGTGAATACATCCTCTGGCGTTAGCCACTGACTGCCCTTCTTGGCTCTCGACCTATTCGTAAATCGGACACAAAAGAGAAAGTCAGTGGCTAACGCCAGGAAGG
>CAYWAG010000391.1:0-1829 GCA_964455925.1 uncultured Verrucomicrobiales bacterium
CCCCGCCGGCAGGGCTGGCTTAGGCACCCCACTGAGGTCGACCACATGAGCCTGAAACTCCTCAGAGAACCCTGCTAACTCCTTCCCCTGACGTCCCTTCACACTGACTTGGTAAGGGCTTGCGCCAAGGTCAGGCTTCTCCGTAAAGCGTCCGTTCTTCAGCACTAGCGCCATGCGGACTAGCCCCTTCCCTGCGCCCACTGGGGCGCGGCGTTGCCACTGCTGGTCGCCACTCTTCAGGCGCAAGGTCGCAGTCCCCTGCCCCTCTAGCAGATCCACACTAAGCACGAGCGTATCTGCCCAGGCACCCACCTCCAGGCGGCAGTCCATCTGCTGCACCGCTCCTGTCTCATCCTTCATATTCAGCATCCACACGTCACCGCGCTGCCAATACTGACCAGACTCGATCGTGCGAGGGCCATAATGGATCGTATGCGGATGACGTGGGCGATCCGCCCCCACCGCCACATAGCGCTTCCCATCAATGTGGAGCACCAGCTCTAGCTCCGCCGCAGGCAACGCCCGCCATGGCTGGGAAAAGTCACGGATCGACTCCGCATACGTCCCCTCCTGAGCCAGCGCGCCAAAGTGCTCCACCTGTAACGTCGCCGTATTCAGCGCAAAGGTGAACGCACTCGTCTCTACTACGCGCAAGGGCGCGCGCTCATTCTTCACATGGAAGCCATATGGATACCCCTCTGCCCACCACATGTGCGTAAAGGGCGTAGCAGCGACATTCCAACAAAGAATCCCTAGAATCAGAAGGGACCGACATAATAATAAGCAGTTCATTCCCTTTATATATACCCTTACCCCTACGAGACAAGACGCTTCTCCGCAGATTTCTGAAGAAAATCCGTTTGCGCTGGTCATTTATGATCCGGCTCCCCTAGGCTTAGTGCATGAACACATTATCACACCTCCTATCGACAGCCTCAGAGGTCGCCGCCCCTTTTACCATCGGCTGTCAGCTGCAGAAGGTTACCCAACGCCTGACCAAAGCGCAGAAGCCCTACTACGAGCTCGAGCTCGTGGATGCGGCAGGCTCTGGCAAGCTGAAGCTGTGGGATAACCACCCGCAGTTCCAGCAAGCAGACAGCCTCCGTCCGGGCACCTTTCTGCTCATCGAAGGCGCCTTTACAAAGAACCAATACGGTCTCGACTCCCAAGACTGGAAGTGGAGCACCCTAAGCACCGAGGGACGCGACCAGCTGCTGCTAGGGGATCCGCAACTGAAGGCTAAACAAGACGAGGACTGGCAAGCCATCCTGGATCTGATCGCAGATTTAAAGGACCCACGCCTCAAGGCACTGGCAGAGCTCTTTATCCACGACTTCGGCGAGCGGTTCCGCCGGGCTGCCGCCGCGCGCCGGAACCATCATGCACGGCGTGGCGGGCTGGTAGAGCACGTGGCGCAGATGATGCGTAGTGCCGTGGGCATCTGCGCGGCATACCCGCAGCTGAACCGCGACCTCATCCTCACCGCTATCCTCTTTCACGATTGTGGTAAGCTCTGGGAGAATAACTACCCTGAGAGTGACTTCCACCAAGTCTATAACCTCCATGCCGAGGCCCTCGGGCACATTACCCTCGGCATAGAGCTCGTGAACAAGCTCTGGCGCGACATCTGCGAGGCGCAAGGAAGCGACTGGAAAGTGCTCCACCCCCTCACGGAGCACGTCAGAATCCACCTTCTACACCTGATCGCTAGCCATCATGGGCAGCTCGACTACGGCTCACCAGTCGTCCCAAAGACACCAGAAGCCCACACCCTACACCAAATCGACAACTTAGACGCTAAGATCGAAATGTGTGAAATGTGCTACGAT
>CAYWAG010000392.1:0-1820 GCA_964455925.1 uncultured Verrucomicrobiales bacterium
ATGAGCACGAAGCAGAGCATGAGCCAGTAGTTCAGGTTCGACCCAAAGTGGAATCCAGTGTGGAAAAAGAGGGCACCCAGAGAGCTGAGCCCAAAGACAGCATGGAACACACGCCAGCGGTTAAAGTGCCCAAAGCGGAACCAGCGGAAGCGCTTGCGCAGGGAGATGAGCATTCCCACGACGAAGAGCCCCATAAGGATATACCCCGTGATCTGCTTAGTGACATTGTTTCGCCAGAGCTTATCGATCTTATAGTAGGCGGACTCTACGGAATCTGCAATCGGCGCCGGGGGGAGAATGAGGATCGCTAGCACAGCGGCAATGGTGACCAGCGAGAGCGTAAGAAGGCGCTTAACCGCTACGGGCTTAGCGGCTGCGGAGGGTGGCTTATTACAAAGCTCTTCCAGAAGAGGGCGGCAGGAGCCACAGACTTCGGAGCACGAGGTTTGGGCGGCGATCTTATCGGGATCGAGTCCGCAGGTCTTAAAGCAGCCGATGATGTCGCCCTTGGTGACGCCCATACAGTTGCAAATGACGCGGTTATCGGGCCATTGTTGCACGGAGGACTCTCCGCCGCCTTCACTGAGTGTGCCATTAGCAAGGAAGTGATCCTGCTCCTTCTGCGTGATGATGGCGTGCTCTTTGAAAAGCTCTTGGATGCGGGAGGATTCCTCCCATTCGCCGATGCCGAGAGCACCAATGAGGTCGTTCTTAGGCGTGAGGTTGAGGTAGCGGTAGGTGTTGCCGTCCTGGTATTCGAGCGAGCGTCCAGGATTGAGGGCGTTACCGATTGTGGTGACCTCGACTCCGACCATTTTGAGTTTAGTAGAGAGGTCTGGGTTCTCCATCGGGGCGACCTTTTCGCCTGCGAGGCGGCTGGCGAGGTGGTCAGCCATGGCGTAACCTGGAGCGGCGAGGCCGTAGGTCTTCAGATCAAAGAGGGCGCATTCCCCGATGGCAAAGACGTTTTCGACCCTAGTCTCTAGATCCCGGTCAACGATGATGCCTCCGCGAATACCACAGGCGATACCTGCTTCTTTCGCCAGTTCTGAGTTTGGACGAATCCCTGCGGATACAATGACAAGGTCGGTTGTCAGAGAGCGGTCGTCCGCAAAGGAAAGGGAGAGGCGACCATCAATAGGAGTGATGCTCTGGGTGTTGGCACTGAGGAGAACCTCAATGCCTTGCTCCTCCACCTGTTGCTGGAGCGGAGCGGCGGCAGCGGGTGTGAGCTGGGCGGACATGAGGTGTCCACCTAGGTGAACGACCGTGGAGTCGAGCTTGAGCTGCTTCACCGCTTGGGCGGCTTCTAGCCCCAGGAGACCACCCCCGATGATCGTGGCGTGTTGATTTCCCTCTGCCAGCGTGACGATCTTCTTCACGTCGTCGATCGCACGGTAGAGAATGACGTTCGGGTGATCTAGGCCCTCGATCTTAGGGGAGAAGGCACGGGAGCCGGTGGCAAAGACAAGGTAGTCGTAAGAGAGTGTGGCATCCTGATCCGTAGTAACGGTCTGCGCCTCGGTATCGACGTTGGTAACACGCGTGCTGAGCGAGAGCGTCATGTTGTGCTCCTCATACCAGCTGATCTGCTCTAGGATCAGCTCCTTCTCGCTGCGAGTCTTCACATAATCCGAGAGGTGGATGCGGTCATAGGCAGGGTAATCCTCCGCGCCCACGATGTGGATATCGATCGTCTCATGAAGCTTCCGCTTCACGAGCGACTTGCAAAAATGCAGGCCGACCATGCCGTTACCAACGATGAGGAGTTTTGCACCTTTGGGCGGGCGGGTGAGCTTAGCCTTTCTGCTAGGACGGGG
>CAYWAG010000393.1:0-1798 GCA_964455925.1 uncultured Verrucomicrobiales bacterium
TTAATCCACTGCGCCCCAGTCGTCTTCTCTTCATCATACGTCACACTGCACGATAAGTTCACAGAAGAATCAAGCCCCGAGGTGAGTAGGTGGGAAACTAATCTAAAATCTACTCGGGGCTGATCGCACCTGAAGGCGGAGGTGCGCGAAGAAATTCCGGGTTATTTATAAAAAATATTTCCTCGGCGATAATATCTCTTGTCATCTAGACTAAGGTTTTGTCTAGTCTGGGGAAAAAATGAAATCCCATGCCATGCCCCGCCTCAAATATCCGCCCTTCCCGACCAATGGATAAACCCCACGACGTACCACCGTGCACATAAGATCTATAAGCTCCTGCTGAAAAAGAAGCTTTACCCGAACCTCTTTGATGCACACCCGCCTTTCCAGATGGATGGAAACTTCGGAGCCGCTGCTGGTGTCTGTGAGATGTTCCTCCAGAGCCTCCTCCGTAGTATCAATGCTGGCGCTGCTACCGTTGCGGAAGCCGCTTATCAGCCCACAGAGAATAAAAAAAGGTCTTTACGCCCATCGTCCCGCCAGCTGAGCTAGCAACCGCTCCTCACATCCTGCACCTTCTTCCGGCTCTCCTAAGCGATTGGCAGAAGGGAAGCATAAAGGGGCTAAAGGCGCGCGGCGGCCTCCTGCTTGATCTGAGCAGGGAGAATGGCACTCTCTCCGTAGCCTCTATTACCGCTCAGGAAGACACGCCCTTCCGCATTTATGATGGCACCGCTCTGAGCAGTAACATTACGCTCGAGAAAGGCGAAGTCCACACGATCCAGAAGTAATAGGCAGGCTACTTCTCTTTCTTAGAATACGCTTAATCTCACAAAATATGAACTACCGGATGCTGTTAACGCTTATCACTACGCTACTGATTGCCAGTGCTAAGGATACGCCACCCAATGTCGTCTTGATCTATGCGGATGACCTTGGGATGGGGTTGCTCAGCAAATATGGCCAAAAGCACTTCACGACCCCACATATCGATTCGCTGGCGGAACGTGGCATGACCATGAACCGCTATTATGGATCGACCTACTGCGCGCCAGCGCGTTACGCCCTCCTTACGGGGATGCATGAAGGGTATCCTGGTGCCGGGAGCCACTCTGGCGGAGCGTTTATCACCTCTCTGGATAAGAGAGTGAAGGATCCGCAACAGTGGCAGCAGAAATACGATGCTCATATTAGCAATCGTAAAAAGGCGGTTCCGGTTCCTGAGAATGAAGTCTTCCTAGCGCAGATCGCCCAGAATGCTGGGCTTGCCACCGCTCAGTTTGGCAAGCTTGATATTGGCTTCCTGACTTGGCACGAGCGGGTCACGAGGCTCGGTTGGGAGCACTATGTGGGGTATTATGACCATACACGGGCACATGGGTTCTACCCCAGTTACCTTTGGAAGAATGGTGCTAAGCTCCCCCTGCAGGGTAACACCAGCTGGAATGCAGGAAAGAGCAGCGAGAAGGCCCCTGAACCGGTGGGATCACTTGGCGAGACGTATTCACAAGATGTGCTGCTTGATGAAATGGTCAGCTTCATCGATGAGAATAAAGACCGCCCCTTCTTTCTCTACCACTCCACCCAGCTTCCCCACGGACCCACTACGATCAACGCTCTCCACCCTGAGGTCGCAAACAACGAGGCTCTCACGTTCTCTGAGAAGAAGTACGCCTCTATGGTAAAGATGCTCGACGATCACGTAGGGATTATCGTCGCCGAACTTAAGAGGCACGGGCTGGAGGACAATACGGTCATCTTCTTTACCTCGGACAATGGGCACGAAAGCTACTATATC
>CAYWAG010000394.1:0-1781 GCA_964455925.1 uncultured Verrucomicrobiales bacterium
GTGCTAAAGATCGGGTGCTGTCCACGGGCGATGAGCTTACTGTTAAGCTGCCCCGTGTTCGTCATGTTAAAGTTCCCCGTCACCATCAGCGTGCGGGTAGGCCAGTTACTGCGTCTCAGATACGGGTGGCAGGAGGACTCATCGTTCCCGCCAGAGGTAGCATACCTTAGGTGGCCCAGGAGGATCTCCCCGGCAAAGTCAAAGTTCTCACGCAGTGAGGCTGGATCCTTCTGGTCCAGATCCCCCACGCGGTGACGGCGCGCTAGCTCCTCTAACTCCTGATCAAAGATCCGCGCGAGCCCATCCTTCTGTGCATCGCGACGGCGGGACATATAGGACTGCCCCGTCTCCATGTTCAGCTTACAGGCGCCGATGCCGACCCCGCATTGCCCCCGGTTATGCTGCTTCTCCATGAGGAGAAAGAGCTTATTAAAGCCCCATAGCGGGTTGTTATACTTCTCTTCGTAATACTCCAGCGGCTTTCGGAGACGGATAGCAGCGATTCCACACATAGCGTTAGATCTAAGAGTTAGGTAAGAATAAGAGAGGTTACGCTGGATGGTTAATCTTTACGCCTTCGCCAGCGACGATCGTTCCCAGCACTTGCCCACCAGGACCAGCAGAGAGGATCTGGTCTGCCTCATCAGCGGAGACGATGGAAACCCAGCCAAACCCCATGTTAAAGGTGTGATAGCGGTCTACCTCATCGGCAAAGGCGAGCACCTTCTGCGCGATCGGGTTCTCCCACTCTGGAACGGTGAGCTCCGCCCCGATGCCAGGGCCAAAGAGACGCTCAAGGTTCTCTGGTAAGCCACCACCTGTAATGTGGGAGGACGCCTTTGGCTTAATGCCCAGCGCACGGATATCTTTGACCACGTCATGATAGAGGCGTGTCGGCGCGAGGATGGTCTTAAGCTCCTCCTTCGTGAGGAGATCTGGCTCCTGCTCTAGGATACGACGCACGAGCGACCAGCCATTAGCATGGAACCCATCTGAGGGGAACCCCACGAGCACATCACCCACCTCTAGGGTAGAGGGATCTACCAAATCAGGCTTCTCCACTGCTCCTAGACAGAACCCAGAGAACTCGATCATCCCTTCAGGGACGATTCCTGGCATCTCTGCCGTCTCACCACCGGCGAGAATACAGTCACACTCCTCTAGGTAGTCGCACATTCCTGCGATCAGCCGCGTCAGCTTCTCCTTATCGAGCTTGTTGACCCCTACATAGTCTAGGAACATCAGCGGATCACCACCAGTGGTTAGAATATCGTTCACACTCATGGCGACCAAATCCTTACCGGCGATCTCGAGCTCATCCTCTTGGATCAACACTTCCATCTTCGTCCCTACGCCATCACAGCCAGTGACCAGCACTGGTTGCTTATACGCAGTCAGATCATAGGCGGCGGCAAACAAGCCGTAACGCCCCACTAGCTGACGATTCTTCTGCGTGCGTTGCACGTGTCCTTTAATATCGGTGACGAAGGAAGCAGCTTCAATCGTGTCTACTCCAGCCTCTTTATAAGTTAGTTTTCCGCCCATAATGTTGTGTCCCATGCTGTATGCACCCGCCCTTTTCTGAATGCAATAATCGAGTGCTAAAATTTTTTTTCAAAAAGTAACAGTTTTCTCTTGCCATCCATTTTTTACTGTGCTAATAATGTCACCCCGCAAGGAAAGCGAGCCTCACAGCTCCTGAAATTGCAAAACGTTGTTTCACAACAATGGCTCATTAGCTCAGTTGGTAGAGCAGCGGATTGAAAATCCGCGTGTCCTTG
>CAYWAG010000395.1:0-1779 GCA_964455925.1 uncultured Verrucomicrobiales bacterium
CCCCTATCGGGGAGACCGTGTTGCGAAGTTTGACGGATTACCCCTTAGTGTAAGGTTCTCCTGCGAAGTCTATTGTGGCATTCCTATTCTGGAATGAACCTCTGGAATGGACCTCTTCTACCCTACCTGAAGAGTTAGCAGGTAGGGTGGCTCCTTAGGCTGGAATATGCCTAGGAGCACCAGCATGGAGGCTGGTGCTGTCAGGTTCTAGCCCTGCTGCGAGTTCTTAGAACTGGCGGAGGAGGCCGACCATGACGCCTTGTGCCGCGAGTTCGGTGACGGGGATGAGGTCTGGGAAGGCCTTGTTCTCTGCCTTGAGGTAGGTGCGACCTCCTTCTTCGATGTAGCGTTTGAGGGTGGATTCGCCATCGATCAAGGCGGCGACGATGTCACCGTTGCGAGGGACGCGCTTCTCTAGGATGACGGTGTCGCCATCACAGATGTGGGCATCAATCATGGATTCACCGGTAACAGTGAGGGCGAAGCGGTCATCAGAGCGGGAGTGGCTGAGGCCAAGCGAGCGCACATCGACAGAGACGACGGCTTCCTTGTTCTCTGCGGCGTCTTGGGCATATCCAGCGGCGATGCTACCGTAGAGGGGGATGTCTACAATCTCCTCGCGCTCTAGGCTCTCTGGGAAGATGACGGCACGAGCCTTACCTGGGAGGCGTTGGATGACGCCCTTTTTCTCTAGTGCGCGCAGGTGTCCCATGGCGGCAGTCTGGCTCTTAAAGCCGAAGTGTGCTTGGATCTCGCGGGTGGAGGGCATGATCCCTGTTTTTCTAAAATCGGACTTGAGGAAGTCTAGGAGTTCCTTCTGTCTTTCTGTCAGTTCTTTACTCATACTTTCGTTAGTAAAATGGTGATTTGTTCAATATGCAAGTAGAATTTTGAACAATGTTCAGTGTTCGTGGTGGTTTTGGATGTGCTGCAGAAATTGGCTTGGCATTCGGGTTGACGAGGTGGGGGGAGTAGTTTAGCACACGGGAAAGACCTATGAACTTGTATCCCCTTGCTAAACGTGCCCTATTTTCGCTCGAGCCAGAGACAGCTCATGACATCAGCTTACAGGCATTACGTCTGGCGGAGCAACTGTCCGCGCTATCGGCACTGTTCCCTAAGGTGCAAGGGGAGCCGGTGGAGTGTATGGGGCTGACGTTCCCGAATGCGGTGGGCTTAGCCGCTGGGATGGATAAGGCTGGTAACACCATTGATGCCTTTGGGCGTCTGGGGTTTGGCTTTGTAGAGGTCGGGACGCTGACGCCGCGTCCTCAGAGCGGAAACCCCGCTCCGCGTATGTTCCGCCTACCAGAGCATACGGCATTGATTAATCGTATGGGGTTTAACAATCCGGGGATCGTGCAGGGGGTAGAGAATATTGCTAAGAAGATGAGCTTCACGGGGATCGTGGGGCTGAACATCGGGAAAAATAAGGATACGCCGAACGAGGATGCACTGTCTGACTACCTCACCTGTCTGCGCGTGGGGTATAATAGCGCGGACTACATTACGGTGAATCTATCATCGCCGAACACCCCTGGGCTGCGTGACCTGCAGAACGAGGATGAGACCCGTAAGCTGGTCGCTGCGCTCCGCGCGGAGCAGGCGGTCTTAGCGCGGGAACATGGGCGTCATGTCCCGATCACCTTTAAGGTCGCTCCAGACTTAGAGGAGGCACACATTAAGGGGCTGGCGAAGGTGTTTCTGGAGGAGGGGCTAGAGGGGCTGATCGCTACCAACACAACGATTGATCGGCGGGCTGTGGCAGGTCACCGGTAT
>CAYWAG010000396.1:0-1775 GCA_964455925.1 uncultured Verrucomicrobiales bacterium
GCGCCGACCGGCACCCGGGGGAAAGGCACGACCAACACACCCGCCGAACGCAGACCGGCATCTCGCCCCAGCGTGGATAGAGGCGGAACCACCAACCCAGAGCGACTCTAGGCTCAGCGCTCCGCTCCACAAGCTCGCAGCTCTACTCGTTGAGGCTCATAAAACGTGAATGTGGACTCGCTTCTGCACCCTACTCGGGCGGAGGTAGTCCTCCGCGCTCCGGATGGCTGCGCCACCATCTGTGCGGGAACTCTGCGCACTCGCTCAGCACACATTCACGGCTTTATTCCCGACCAGTCTGTCACGCTTTTGGAGGAATAAATCGTCCTTGCCATTGTATATCCTATGGTATAAACTCCCCCCATGAATACGACACTGCAACGTTGGGGAAATAGTCAGGGCATCCGTATCCCTAAGCCTGTCGTCGAAAGTATGGGGCTAGAGGTGGGGGCTGAAATCCAGGTGGAGTTAAGTGAAGATGCGAGAAGTATTGTGATCACGCCGTTGGTCGATGAGCGTCCAGTGCGGGGGCGTCATAATATCGAGAACTTGATCGCGGAGAGTGCTCCAGATGCCTTTGCCGATGGCTATGATTGGGGCGCGCCTGAAGGGAAGGAGGTCTGGTAATGTCCAGCTATATTCCCGCGCAAGGAGATTTAGTAGTGCTCTCGTTTGATCCCCAGGCGGGTCACGAGCAGATGGGACGACGCCCAGCACTGGTAGTCAGTGTGACCGCCTTTAACAGGGCCACAAGGCTAGCGGTCTGCTGTCCGATCACGAATACGAATAGATCCACGCCCTTCCACGTAGAGGTGCCTGCGAACGCAGAACTCACAGGATATGTCATGTGCGAGCAAATGAAGTCGATCGACTACCGTGTAAGGGGAATGAAGAAAATCGGGTGCGCGGATCAAGCATTCCTAGATGAAGTGCTCTCAATTATTGATGCCTGTATCTTTCCGTAGGTCTCCTCTCTTGTTCCATTCCACTTTACAACCAGCCCTCCCTGATAAGGGAGACCATAACCGCGGGTAGAGGCTCGATCAACACCTACGCCGAACTCGAGCCAGCATCTCGCCCTAACCAGCTCAATTGTCGCACCAATGGTGCGACAATTTGAAAATCGGGAAAGAGCCCTGCAAACTTCATCATTCTCCGCCGATTCTTCGCCTCAAAACCTTTGCCATACTCCTGCGTCAACACCTCCGCAATCCGAGCCACGATCTGCTTCCCGTATTCCGCCCGTTCGCCCTCTAGCACCTCATCGTTAATGCGCTTCCCCTCCTGCCAATACGTTAATGTCAGGGCGCTATTTACAGCCGCAACGGCCTGTAATCGTCCATGGTCGATCACCTGCTTCAGGTCTAGGAGCAGGTTGTCGTCGGTGTTTAGATCAAAGTTCACGATGGTAGTTTGATCCAGGAAACCAGATTTGCCCGTATGATGAAAGGGCAAACTGGAGATCCCGCCAGGTCACACGCAGGGCGGAATCACTTTCACAAGAGACAACTGCTAAAGAACCCTAGGGAGACCAAAATGAACTCAAAGAAAAATGTTCGGTGAGTCTCTGGCTCACGCCTCGCAGACCCGCGCTGATGGGGGTAAATAAGTACCGTTATAAGATCAGAGTAAGATGTGAATAAGTGGTGGAGTAACTTTTACTGAGTTATTCACAATTGAGGTTTCTCCCAAAACGGGAAGGTTTGCAAGAAGTTGTTCACAGAGTTATTCGCACGTGGAACCCTTATGGAGTGGGCGAGGAACGGCTCTGAGGC
>CAYWAG010000397.1:0-1764 GCA_964455925.1 uncultured Verrucomicrobiales bacterium
CTGATTAAGTGTGAAAAGTGCTCGACTCTCCCTTAAATCGCTCTAACAGTGTCATCGATAATAACATGGAACAGAAGACTTTTGAAGAATGCGATGCCGTGCTGATCGGCGGTGGGATTATGAGTGCGACCCTTGGTACTATTATCAAGCAGCTTGCTCCAGACGCTAAGATCCAGATCCTAGAGGCACTGGATACGCCGGGGGAGGAGAGCTCCGATGCGTGGAATAATGCCGGCACTGGTCACGCTGCCCTCTGTGAGCTGAACTACACGAGCTATGGTAAGGATGGTAAGATCGACATTTCTAAGGCTCTCAATATCTTTGAGCAGTTTGAGGTCTCTAAGCAGTTCTGGGCATGGCTCGTTGAGCAAGGGATCCTGAAGGATCCTAAGGAGTTTATCAATCCGGTCGCGCACATGAGCTTTGTGCGTGGGGAGGACAACCGTAAGTTCCTCCAGGATCGCTATGAGGCGATGTCCGCGCACCACTTCTTCTCCGACATGGAGATCTCCGAGGACGCCAGCAAGATCAAAAGCTGGGCGCCCCTCCTGACGAAAGGGCGCGAGGCGGATGAGCCGATCACAGCGACTAACATCACTAACGGCACCGACGTGAACTTCGGTGACCTCACGCGCGCCCTCCTGAAGTCACTAGCAGCGCAAAAAAACGTCAACTTCCAAACCGGGCATAAGGTGAAGAACCTCACGCGCACCTACGGAGACCAATGGGAAGTAGTCGCTGAAAACCTAGCAGAGGAGCGCCTTACAAAGATTCGCGCTAAGTTCGTCTTTATCGGAGCTGGTGGTGCCGCCCTCCCGCTCCTGCAGAAGTCTGGCATCGCAGAGGGCAAAGGGTTTGGCGGGTTCCCCGTCAGTGGCCAGTGGCTGGTCTGTAAGAACCAAAAGGTCGTCAAGGAGCATGCCGCTAAGGTCTATGGTAAAGCCGATGTTGGTGCCCCACCAATGTCTGTCCCACACCTTGACACCCGTGTGATCGATGGGAAGAAGTCCCTCCTCTTTGGGCCATACGCAGGGTTCACGCCTAAGTTCCTGAAGACCGGGTCACTCATGGATCTGCCTCTCTCCATTAAGCCGGATAACATCGTCCCAATGCTTGCGGTAGGTAAGGATAACTTTGACCTTACTAAATACCTCATCGGGCAGGTCATGCAGTCCCAGGACGACCGTATGGAGGCGCTCCGCAAGTTCTTCCCAGATGCTAAGGACGAGGACTGGGAGCTGCTCACTGCTGGTCAGCGCGTCCAGATCATCAAGAAAGATGAGGAAAAAGGCGGCGTCCTCCAGTTCGGCACCGAAGTCGTGGCTGCAGAGGACGGCTCTGTCGCTGCTCTCCTAGGGGCATCCCCAGGGGCGTCCACCTCCGTCTCCATCATGCTGAAGCTCCTCGCTAAATGTTTCCCGAACGAGGTCGAGGGCTGGAAGGAGAAGCTCACCGAGATGATCCCATCCTACGGCACGAACCTGAAGGAAGATGCCGACACCTTCCAAAAGACGAACGCTTGGGCCGATAAGGTTCTCGGTCTCGCTGGAGCGGATAAGAAGGCGTAGGCAACGCCTCTCTCTCTCGCATCTACATAAGAAGGAGCCTCCGGTCTGGAGGCTCCTTTTTTGTGTAACTATTCAGGTGGGGTCACTCTACACGACATTTTTTATCCGCAGATTTCGCAGATAGGCGCAGATTACAAAAATCGCTGGAATAGACAGGAAATTACTACCCTAGTGGGGAATCCAATGTGGAAGTTTA
>CAYWAG010000398.1:0-1754 GCA_964455925.1 uncultured Verrucomicrobiales bacterium
GGAATTTAGCGCCTTTCGCGGTTTAAATATCCTGCTACCCCACCTGAATAGTTACACCATTTATAACTATTCAGGTTGTGGTTACAGAAGATCCCTTGTAGCATCCTGCTGTGTTAAAGACGCTCACATCCCCCATCGAGTACCTCGCGGAGCTTGCCTTCTTGCTTTGGGAGGTTCTGGTCTCTCTGGTTCGTGGTAAATTCCGTGGCAGGCAGTTACTGGAGCAGTTAGCAGAGATCGGGTACCGCTCACTGCCAGTGGTGGTGATTACCGGGGCGTTTACCGGAGCAGTCCTAGCGGCGCAGGCATTGTTCCAGTTTAAGATTGTCAACATGGAGACAGTGGGGGGCGGGTTAGTGAGTGGCTCTATGTTCCGCGAGCTGGGGCCTACGATTACCGCGCTGATGCTGGCGGGACGCGTCGGGTCGTCCATGGCTGCCGAGATCGGCACGATGAAGGTGACCGAGCAGGTGGACGCGCTCCGCTCCATGAGTGTGCACCCGATCGACTACCTGGTGACGCCTCGCTTTATCGCTATCATTATCTCCACCCCGCTGCTCATTGCCGCCTCCTGTGGGTTTGCTAACCTCGCCTCCTATTACGTGGGGGTGCACCTCTTTAAGGTCGATGCCCCGTATTGGATGTACCACATTAACTTCATCACAGGACTCGGGGAGATCACCATCGCTATGACTAAGGGGCTCGTCTTTGGGGTGCTCATCGTCCTGATCTCCTGCCATCAGGGGCTAAAGGCGACGAACGGAGCGGTGGGCGTAGGGCAGGGCACGACCAAGGCCATGGTGTACTCCTCCCTCGCCATCCTCATCATTAACTTCTTCCTCAGCCTCGTCATGCAGCAGATCTTTCCCGCAGGCTTTATCTCCACGTAACTGGTCAGATAGTGTGTCCCGGAATAGTGAGATCTAGAACGCCGCTAGTCCGCAGTCTGGCGCGAACCCGAACTTAAGGTTAAAGGCGTGGATGGATTGCCCCGAGGCGCCCTTGACGACATTATCCTCCGCCGAGGTCAGGAAGATACGCTGTGTGCGGGCATCATAGTGCCACCCAATGTCTAGGTAGTTTGTGCGGGTCACATGCTTCGTGTCTGCACATTGCCCCTCGCCTAGGAGGCGTACGAAGCGCGCCTCAGCATAGGCATCCTCTAGTGCCGGTCCGACCTGCTGCCAGTCTCCCGTCAATGTCGCAGAGAGGGTAGTGGCGATCCCGGATTGCACCGGAACGAGGTGAGGGAGGAAGGAGATAGTCACCTTCTCCCCAGCTGCTAGGCTGAGCTCCTGCTCGATCTCTGATAAGTGCCGGTGCTTAGGGAACCCATACGCGCGCACGCTCTCGTTCGCCTCGCAGAACAGGAGGGGAATGCTCGCGGAGCGTCCCGCGCCACTCACTCCGCTCATACTAAATGCCTGGATCGTATCCGGTGCGATCAGCCCCCGACGGAGCAGCGGGATCAGCGGGAGGATAATGCTCGTAGGATAGCAACCGGGGGAGGCGATAAGCTCTGCCTGCTGGATCTCATCGGCATACAGCTCAGGCATTCCATAGACCGCCTGCTGTAGGAGGTGCGGCGCGGGATGCTCGCCATAGAACTCCTCATACGTTGCTAGCTCCCGCAGACGGAAGTCCGCACTGAGGTCGAACACCTTTACGCCTACCGCTAGTAGCTCCATCGCGTACTCTGCCGCCTTTCCATGCGGTAGTGCCAGGAATGCTGCCTCTACCCCCATGTCACAGAT
>CAYWAG010000399.1:0-1732 GCA_964455925.1 uncultured Verrucomicrobiales bacterium
TGTGTTCGGCTGGCGATCGTTGGAGCGGAGGTTTAGTGCCTCCATGATGTGGAGCTGGCTGATGTGGTCGCTACCGCTGAGGTCTGCGATCGTGCGGGCGAGCTTAATGATGCGGTTATGCGCACGGCCGGAGTAGCCGAACCGTTCCATGGCGCGCTCTAGGGTTTGGTGTGAGGCCTCGTCGAGCTGGCAGTGCTCCTTTAGCATTCGTCCGGAGGCGTGGGCATTACAATACACGCCCGCCTCACCTGCATACCGGCGCTCTTGGATCGCACGTGCACGCACGACTCGCTCACGGATGGCGGCGGAGCTCTCCTCTACCGTTTCCATGCGAAGTTCTTGGTAGTCAACGCGTGGAACAGTGATCTGGATATCAATGCGATCCATGATCGGGCCAGAGAGGCGGTTCTGGTAGTTCTCTAGCTGATAGGGGTTACACTTGCACTGCATCTTTGTGTCCCCGTAATATCCACAGGGGCAGGGGTTCATCGCGGCGGCGAGGATGAACTTGCTGGGGAAGGTGAGCGTCCCACTAGCGCGTGAGATCGTGACCTCGCCATCTTCTAGGGGCTGGCGGAGAAGCTCCAGCGTGGTGCGCTTAAATTCGGGGAACTCATCGAGAAAGAGGACTCCATTATGCGCCATCGAGATCTCTCCTGGCATGATGTGACTGCCTCCACCGATCAGCCCTGGCTCTGAAATCGTATGGTGGGGGGAGCGGTAGGGGCGCTCTTGGACAAAGGATGCCTCCCCCGTGGTGAGCCCTCGCACGGAGTAAACCTTAGTCGTCTCGATCGCCTCTGCCTCTGATAAGGGCGGCAGGATCGTGGGAATCCGTTGCGCGAGCATGGACTTACCGGTGCCTGGGGGGCCGCTGAGAAGGAGGTTATGCCCGCCGGCGGCGGCGATCTCGATAGAGCGCTTCGCTACGGCCTGCCCTTTGACCTCTGAGAAGTCGGTGGAGTATTGGGGCGTAAGGGAGAAGTCCACCTTCTTCTGACGAGGGGGGAGTGGTAACTCGCCGGTCAAATGCTTCCAGGCTTGGTCCAGAGTGGTCGCGCCATAGACCTCGAGGTCGGAGACGAGCGAGGCCTCGGCAGCATTATCGGCGGGCAGGAGGATCCCTCGCTTCCCCGCGCGCTTAGCCGCAACAGCGAGCGCGAGCACGCCTTTTACTGGGCGCAGGGAGCCGTCTAGGGAGAGTTCCCCCACGATGAGGTAGTCCTGTATCTGTGGAACCTCCTGCTCCATCCCGCAGGACGCCATCCCGATGGCGATGGGGAGGTCAAAGGAGGGGCCCTCCTTCTTCACATCCGCTGGCGCGAGGTTAATAATATGGGAGCTGCCTCCGTAATATCCGGTGGCATTCAGGGCGGACTTCACGCGCTCTGATGACTCCCGCACGGCGGCATCTGGTAAGCCGACGATGATGTTAGAGGGCGGGGCGGTCTCTGGAACATAACGAGATCCGACCTCTACTTCCACCATGCAGGCCTCTACCCCTTGCACCGCGGCGCTCACAACTTTTGCAATCATACCTATTAATACGCATAAACACTGTTCATTAGAAAGAAGTTTTTCGCTTTTATGAGGTGTCACACTACAGGACATTTTTTACCCGCAGATTACGCCGGTTTACGCAGATTATTTTTGGGGGATTCAGAGGTATTCTGTAATTTTTCAGGGTAACGCTGAGATTCCTCTATGGTTTTTGAGGGCGAGAGAGTTTCAG
>CAYWAG010000400.1:0-1727 GCA_964455925.1 uncultured Verrucomicrobiales bacterium
CCTCTTTAGCGATCTAGAGCAGGTCATCCGTGGGAATGGTCAGATCGATAACAAGGACTTTCGTAAGGCACTGGAGCTGGCCCAAACGCACTCTGCCGATAGCCTCACCGCGCTGAACCAGGTACAGCTGGTAGGTGCCAGAGGGAAGAAGTCGGTCGTCCCGAAGTCCCCCCGCCAGCTGGACTACGTGCAAAAGATGATGACTCATGACGTCGTGTTCGGTCTCGGGCCCGCCGGCACGGGTAAGACCTACCTCGCCGTCGCAATGGCGCTGACTAAGCTTAAGAATAAGGAGGTCAACAAGGTCATCCTCACCCGTCCAGCCGTCGAGGCAGGGGAGGCGCTCGGGTTCCTCCCCGGAGACCTGCAGGAGAAGATCGCGCCATACCTCCGCCCGCTCTACGATGCCACCGCCGACATGCTGCAGCCCGCCGATGCGCAAAAGTGGATGGAAGACGGCACCATCGAGATCGCCCCGCTCGCCTACATGCGTGGCCGCACCCTCTCCCGCGCCTGTGTCATCCTAGATGAGGCGCAGAACACGACCTGCGAGCAAATGTTTATGTTCCTCACCCGCCTCGGTGATGGAGGGCAATACTACATCACAGGAGACACCTCCCAGATCGACCTAAAAGGGAACGTGCCCTCTGGCCTGGTAGAGGCAGAGCGCGTCCTACAGAATGTCGATGGCATCGGCTTTACTAAGTTTGAGGCCCAAGACGTGGTGCGCCACCCCGTCGTCGCCCGGATCATCGAAGCATACGATCAGCACCGCTACGGAGCGTAATCCTAAAACCCGCAGATGCCATGACAGTGATCTTTGATATCGACGGCACCCTCATCGACAGTGTCGCCGCCGCAGGTGAGACCTACCGCCAGGCACTCCTCGCTACGGTTCCAGAGGCCACGGTGAAGCCCCAATGGTCGGACTACCGCGATGTCACCGATACGGGTATCATGATCGAGGTCTTAGAGGACCTCCGGGCATGCCACGGCACGACCCGCCAGACCGCTCCCACCTTAGCGGCGTTTGAGACGGAGTTTATGTCCCGCCTGCGCATAGCGGTAGCGGAGGCACCCTATGCCGCCATTCCCGGAGCCGCGGACTTTCTCACCCGCTGTCAGCAGCAGTACCCCACCGGCATCGCCACGGGGTGCTGGCGTGAGTCAGGGCAGGTGAAGCTCGCCTCGGCAGGCATCTCTATCGGTACCCTCGCCATGGCATCGGCATCAGACCACGCCACCCGCGAGGATATTCTGCGCCATTGCCACCAGCTACTCGGTGGGAGCCGCCCCGTCGTTTACTTTGGCGACGCCGTCTGGGATGTCCGCACCACCACCCAGCTCGGCTGGACCATGATCGGGATCGGCCCAAAGGTGGAGCACCTCTGCCCACATTGGTTCCCCGATTACCGCGAGCCGGAGCGCATCTTAGAGACCTTGGCGCGCCTTGAACAGGGGTAGCCCCGAAGGGCACGAACTTAAGCGAATATAGGCTCGGTTTTTGAACCACAGAGGCGCGAAGTGTGTTCTTTTTTTGATTTCATATTTAAATTTAAAATATTTATTTTTGCGTATTAAAATCATAGCTCTTCCATTAAGCCCTCTGAGCCTCTGAGGTTCAGCCCCCCCTCGAAAACACCGTTAAGTTCGTACCATTCGGGGCAGCTTCATTAACCACTATCACAGTCCACAAAAAATGTCGGGTAGTGTGACTGGGATTAGAC
>CAYWAG010000401.1:0-1723 GCA_964455925.1 uncultured Verrucomicrobiales bacterium
GGGAGTGACGGCGTCTCGCCGTCACCAACCTTAACGGGTGTGAAAATCTGTGTCCCTCTGTGGACAATCACAACGGCATGGAGCCCAGCTAGATAGTTACACCGAATGTATGATACGGAGTGCCAAGCCTGAAATCGCTCAATTCTCGTAGTTCCGCCTCTACGTGTGCTAGGGCTAGATGCAGGTCTGCGGTCGGCGGGTATGTTGTCGTCACTTATCCCCGGGTGCCGGGGCTGTGGGCTTTCTCCCCTATCGGGGCGGCTTAGAAAACGTGAACCATCAGGTAAAATCACACCTCATGAGCGAATCCTCACGTACAGGCCTTGATCAGTCCAGGCAAATCAACATGTTGGATCCCGTCTGAGGTTTCCCAGCAGGTATCGGTTTGCGAGACGACGAAGATTTTCTCAGGTTTGACATCTGCTCTGGCAGTATGGAAGCCCTTGGTCAGCTTTGGCACGGTGGAGGCCTTGATCTCAAAGGCCCAGACGCGCTCGCCCTTGACCATTACGAGGTCTAGCTCCGCACCATTCGAGGTGCGATAATAATACGGACTCCAGTCCGGGAGCATACTGATCACCTGCTCGATCACGAACCCTTCCCAGCTTTCGCCCCGGCACGGGTGGCCCCGCAGCGCGAGAGCATCACTTAGCTGAAACAGATAATGTAAGAGCCCAGAGTCCCGAAGGTAAATCTTAGGCCGCTTCGTTAAGCGCTTTCCGACATTGGCGTAATAAGGCTGGAGACGGCGGATCATAAAGGTCTGCTCAAAGAGGTCTAGATACCGATTAATCTCCTCTCTGTGGAATTCATGAGCCTCCACTAACCGGGAGACATTCAGCACCTGTCCGTGTAAGTGGGCGATCATTTGTAATAAATCTCGCATCGCGGACAGCGAACCGATGCGCCCAAACGCCCCTAAATCTCGACCCAAATACGTGTCCAAAAAATTCTCTCGCCACAGAGTAGAATACCGATCCGAGGGCGCTAAAAAGCTATCCGGAAAACCGCCACGTAACCACAGAGCCTCCATCTGTCCCTCCTCTACCTCATCCCCTCTAAACGGGGTGAGCTCAAGGTAAGCAATACGTCCTGCCAAGCTCTCTCCGCTCTGCTGAAGTAATTCATAAGAGGCCGAGCCAAGAAGGAGAAAACGCCCTTTACCCAGCCCCTTCCGACGCCCCTCATCGATTAATCCGCGTAGCTCCGGAAAGAGGCTTGGCCGATTCTGGACCTCATCAATAATCACAAGCTTCTCCTCCAAAGGGCGCAGGTATCCCACCGCATCTTCTAGTTTCTGCAAGTCCGCCGCCTTCTCCGCATCCAGATAGATGCTCTCCTTAGACAACTTCTCCTGCATCTCCAGGGCCAATGTCGTCTTTCCACATTGCCGCGGCCCCAACAGTGCAACCGCCGGGAAAAAGTCGAGCAACTCCAATAGCTGAACCTCTAATTTACGCCTAACACCATGCATTTTTAGAAACTAACTCAAAAATAACATGGTGTCAAGTCAGCAATGAGGAGGGGGCGGAGGGTTTTATTACGATATTTTTCAGATGGGGCTTTATCCTGGAATCGCCCTCTTCTGGTGGTTCCGCCTCTACATGCGCTGGGGTAATATGCAGCTCTGCGTTCGGCGGGTATATTGTCGTTAGCTAACCCCGGGTAGAGGTCGGAGTGACACGCCCCTCGTAAATTGTCTATCTCAACGTCCCCATCTTCA
>CAYWAG010000402.1:0-1662 GCA_964455925.1 uncultured Verrucomicrobiales bacterium
GGCTCCCGTTATTTTGAAAGTCGTTACGCGGTCTCCTCAGGAGGAGACCGCAGATCTCCTAGAGCTCTAGGAGGAGACGCGTAGGGTTCTCTAGGGCGTCCTTGATTTTGATGAGGAAGGTGACGGCTTCCTTACCATCGACGAGGCGGTGATCGTAACTCATCGCGAGGTACATCATCGGGCGGATCACGACTTCATCGTTGATCGCGACCGGGCGCTTCTGGATGGTGTGCATCCCGAGAATACCGCTCTGAGGAGGGTTTAGGATCGGGGTGGACAGGAGGGAGCCGTATGTGCCTCCGTTGGAAATCGTAAAGACTCCGCCCTGTAGATCAGAGAGCTCGATCTTACCTTCCTGCGCCTTGATGGCGTAGTCCTTAATGGCGAGCTCAATGTCCGCGAAGCTCATTTGGTCCGGATCACGGAGAACAGGAACGACGAGCCCCTTCTCTGTGCCAATAGCGACTCCCATATCATAGTAGTGGTTCTGGATAATGTCGGTACCGTCAATGCGACCATTGATCTGTGGGACTTCTTTCAGAGCGTTAACGACAGCCTTTACGAAGAAGGACATGAAGCCGAGCTTGACGCCGTATTTCTCAACGAAGGCGCCTTGGACATCCTTGCGGAGTTCCATAATGGCGGACATGTCGACCTCGTTAAAGGTCGTGAGGATGGCGGCGGTGTGCTGTGCGTTGACGAGGTGCTGGGAGATCTTACGACGCAGCATGGTCATCTTCTTACGCGTGGTGCGTCCCTCTTCGCTAGGGGCCGCCACTGGGGCCGCCACTGGGGCAGGCTTAGGAGCCGCCTTTGGTGCTGGGGCAGTGGCAGGCGCTGGGGTAGCTACTGGCGCAGGGGCGGATGCTGTGGGAGCAGGGGCAGATCCTGCACCTGGGGTGATTTGACCCACGATCGCGCCGATGTCGGCTTCCTCACCCTCCTCTAGTGCGATGCTGAGTGTGCCGCTCTCTGGGGACTCTAGCTCACTAGAGACCTTATCGGACTCGAGCACGACGAGCACATCACCTTTGTTGACCGTATCGCCATCGGCAAAGTTCCATGTCCCAATGCTGGCAGTGTTAATGGAGTCTCCAAAGCTAGGGATCACAAGGTCAATCGGATCACCCGCAGGGGCGGCATCTGCCGGAGCGGTGGTCGTGGGGGCTGTGGCTGGTGCCTCAGCGGCTGGCGCGGCGTCGCCGGCAGTGATCTCTGCGATGAGGGCACCGATCTCGGCTTCCTCTCCTTCTGGGAGGAGGATCTTAATGGTGCCAGCGACTTCTGCCTCGAGCTCCTGGGAGACCTTATCGGTTTCTAGCGTGACGAGGTTCTGTCCGACAGAGACGACGTCACCATCGGAGACGTGCCATTCGCCGATGCTCGCGGAGGTGATAGACTCACCTGCCGCTGGGATGATAACTTGGTGTGACATGGAATGATTATGGGTAAAAGGATTAAGGGGGGGAAAGGGATGTGTATTATAGAAAAATAGGGGGAACTGTTGCGAGGTAAGGAGATTAGACCTCGAAGGCAGCCTCTAGAAGCATGCGTTGCTCGCGCTTGTGCTGCGCCTTAGATCCAGCCGCAGGGCTAGAGGAGGCGTCACGACCTGCATAGCGGATACGGGCGTCAAAGGTCTCGGCGAGCAGCGGGTTAATG
>CAYWAG010000403.1:0-1655 GCA_964455925.1 uncultured Verrucomicrobiales bacterium
TCCTAACTGCGGAATCAAGGTTCTGGGCATGCCACGGTTATCGCCGTAATGTGAGAACTAATATTTCAGGACACTAGGTCTAGACTCGATCAGGGATGGAGGTTCCGCCTCTACTTGTGCTGGGGCGAGATGCTGTTTTTCGTTCGGCGGGTATGTTGCCCGCGCTTCACCCCGGGTGCCGGTCTGCGCATGTGGTTGCGCTACGCTCAACCACCCGCCTCCCTCTACCCGGGGCTGTGGGCTTTCTCCCCTATCGGGGAGACCCGTTCGCGCAGTTTCTTGTCTGAACAGGTACCGCAGCCCTACCAAAAAAGGAGGGCGATAGCGTGTGATATTCAGTCAAAACCCCAGTATTCCGTGACTCTCTCTGGAAAACGGAAAAAAGAATACATTTAAGACTTGCTAAATTAATCAACCTCTCTAACTGTCACTCTCCCTTATGGCAAGAAAAGCTTGGATCGAAAGAAATAAAAAGAAAGAGCGTGTAGTAGCACGCTATGCAGAACTACGTGCACAACTCAAGGCAGACAAAGACTACGAAGGTCTCGCCATGCTTCCACGTAACGCTAACCCATGTCGCCTCGTTAACCGTTGCGAGATCACAGGACGTCGTCGTGGCTACATGCGTCGCTTCGCCCTTTCTCGTATCGAGTTCCGTAAGCTCGCCTCACACGGCATGCTTCCTGGCGTTACAAAGTCCAGTTGGTAATCTTACTGTGTTGCGCTCCAGATGCCGCACACAGAACCATTAATAAAATAGGTGATGGCTTTTGCCATCGCCCTTTTTTTTTGTATCTACACATACAGAACATATGCCGATCTACGAGTACCTCTCTGCCGCCCCTGAGGATAAGGAGGCGAGCTGCTTTACCTGTCGCACGCCCTTCGAGCTTAGGCGGCCGATCTCACGTGCAGGAGACCTCAACTGCCCTCTCTGTAAGCACCCCATCGTCAAGCTCGTCTCGCGCACCAACATAGGGAAGGACGACAGCTTCTCATCTGAGAAAGCCAAGGCGGCAGGCTTTACCGTGCTCAACAATGCGGGGGACGGCGTGCTGGAGAAGGAGTGAGACAGCAAGGAGGGAATTGTAGTTGATCCTCACTGCTAATCCGTCTATAACCGTCAGCGCATGGATGACCTACAGCATACGAGCCATACCCTCCTAGGGAGAGCACTGAACCTGAATGACCAAGCGGCTTGGCAAGAGCTCTACGCGAGCTATAATAAGTTCATCTACTACTTCCTACACCGCATGGAGGTAAACCCTGCAGATCTGGATGATCTGAACCAGCAGGTGATGGTGCAGCTCACTAAGGATCTAAAGTCGTATGATCGGGAGAAGGGGCCCTTTCGCCCTTGGCTGCGCACCGTGGTGCGTAACACGACGCTCATGCACTTTCGTAAGCGTAACACCCGGCAGAAGTACCATGATAAGCTGCAGCAGGAAACGACCCTCGCCCCGCAGCCAGATCGCTCTGACTTTGACCACTTCTTTGATAAGGAGTGGGAGGACTACATCATCTCACAGGCGCTGGAGCTGATTAAGCCAGACTTTAGCGAGAACGCGATCCGCATCGTGGAGCTAGAGCGAGCCGGGCAGACGGTGCAAGAAATGGCGACCCTCCTAGAAATCTCCACTGACTCTGTATATAAG
>CAYWAG010000404.1:0-1642 GCA_964455925.1 uncultured Verrucomicrobiales bacterium
CCCTTGAGTGTAAGGCTCTCCTGCAAAGCCTATTGTGGTATTCCTATTCTGCACTGGGCCTCTTTCACACCACCTGAATAGTCACACCCGAATGGAGTCCCCCAAAAAAAGACCCTCGTAAGAGGGTCTTATGAATTGTTTATGCAGTCAGCTAAAGTGCTCTATGCATCGGCACTGAGTGAGAGGCGCTCGTCGTCCGCCAGGACCGCAGTGAGGTTATCCCAGCCGCCAGGGATCTGGAGGTTAAAGATGCAGAGGTAGAGAGTCGTCAGCGGAGTCCCGTATTTCTCCAGCAGGGTGTCCACGGTCGCCTTTAGCTTATCGTCCTCGATGGCTTCAGGGAGATCGCCCTCCACATACCCTTCGCCGTTGTGCTTGATCCCAAACCCATCACAGGCGGTGACGAGCACGTCGGACTTCGCCTTCATGAACCAAACTTGGAGCAGGTGCTCGCCAATGTCTTGGTTTGGGCGGAACTTAAGGGCGTCATGCATCCATTTAATCTGGTCCGCCACTGGCTTCTTCTGGATAAACTGGGGGCGCATCTTACGGTTGCTCGCGAGCGTGGCAAGGGTCGTCTTATAGAGGTTACGGTCTTCTTCGCGGAAGAAGGTAAACATGTCACTGACGAGGCTGTGGGTAAGGTCTTTATAGATTTCGTTCGATTTCACGGCGAGTATGTTAAGTATTACTAACGATAGAAACACGCTACATTTCCCTGTGGCAAGGCAATATCGGGAAATTACGTGTTCTGAGAAAATGGCTCAATCCATGGCGATGTCGCGGACGTGAGTGCAGGCGGGACGCTGACCTGGGGTAAGGATGACCTCGACGACATCGAAGCGGTAAGGAGGCGTCTCTGCGAGAAGCTGGAGGTACTGCGCCGCCCCACGGCGCAGGTAGTGGCGCTTAGTGGGAGTCACCGCGCTCAGCGGGCGGTGTAGCGGATTAATACGCGTCTTTACCTCCACGAAGCAGAGCGTATCCTGATCACGGGCGATGAGGTCGATCTCCCCTCCCCGGGGAGGTTCAAAGTTCCGGTAAAGCACCTTCATCCCACATGAGCGCCGCAGAAACTGCGCTGCCAGATCCTCCCCCAGGTCACCGATCTCACGGAGCGAGTAGCTCTGCTCTGCCGGCCAGCTGGTCTGTAGCCGCCACTTAGGACGCTGGGGGAGCAGGGCTAAGAGCTGCCTGAACAGGGCGGAAGCTACGCCGGTGCGCAGGGCATGGCCCATGCTCTGTAAGTGCTGCCAAATGAACCTTCGTACCATATCCCTTATGCTTTCGGAACCCATACTGGGGGAACTCCTCGTCTAACTCCATCATTAAATGATCGCGCGCAACCTTTGCCAAAATACTCGCTGCCGCGATGGAGTAACTCTTACTATCACCCTTGACCAGCCCCGTGCTTGGCAGGGGGAAGTCCTGCACGGGCAGTCCATCTATCAGGCAGAAGTCCGGCTGCTGTGGCAGGGCTAGGGCAGCGCGCCTCATTGCCAGATGTGTCGCACGCAGGATGTTATGCTCATCAACCTCCGCAGGGGTCGCAAGCTCAATCGCGCAGTGGAGGCGCGCATCCTCTACAATGAGGGTGCTCAGCTCCTCCCGCCGGCGCTCCGTGAGCTTCTTAGAGTCATCT
>CAYWAG010000405.1:0-1630 GCA_964455925.1 uncultured Verrucomicrobiales bacterium
TCGTCACCACCAGTAGCGACCCTAAGATGGTGCTCCACCGCCTCATCGTGGAGCTAACTAGTGTGTGAGGTTAGTAACCCCAGCACCAGGAGCGCGGAACAGAGGAACTCCTTACTTGCGTCTGCGGTCGCTCTAGGCATAGGGTGGGGGATATGAGCTCTCCCTTCCTCAGCCTCGGTGTTCCTGCAGACTTGATCCTAGGCATTAACGAACTTGGTATCCATAGCCCCACGCCGATCCAGAAAGAGGCCATCCCCTACCTTATTCATAAGGGGCATGACATGGTAGGTCAGGCTCAGACAGGCACGGGTAAGACCGCTGCATATGGTCTGCCCCTGCTCAGCCGGATGAACCCTAAGGCAGAGGGCGTGCAGGGCCTCATCATTACCCCTACGCGCGAGCTGGCTAAGCAGGTGGGTAAGGACCTCTTCAAATACACTAAGTATGCTAAGCAGAAGACCTTTGTAGAGGTCTGCTGTGGGGGGGATAAGATCCAGCTGCAGGCGGCACGCCTACGCCGTCCGACCCAGATCATCGTTGGGACCCCAGGCCGCCTGATGGAGCTGATCCAGAAGCGTGCCCTCTTTATTAACACCGTCCAATACCTCATCCTCGATGAGGCGGACGAGATGCTCTCCATGGGGTTTAAGGAGCAGTTACGGGACCTGATCCGGCTCTGTGAGGCGCGCCGGGCGACGTGGCTCTTCTCCGCTACCTTCCCAGAGAGTCTGGACGAGCTAGTCCGAGGTGCCATGTCTCCAGATCCTAAGGTGATCAAGGTGAGCACTAAGAATGTGGTCAACCGCGACATCACGCACCGGTTCCAGGTGTGTGAGAAGGAGGAGAAGGACGACTTTATCTACCGCTTCCTACGCCAGCAGGGGGATCAGCGCGGGCTGATCTTTTGCCGGACTAAGGCTGGCGCCACCATGTTGGCTAAGAAGCTGGCATCCCGTGAGTTCGCCGTGGATGTGATCACGGGTGACCTCACCCAGTTGGAGCGCGATAAGATCATCCGAGCCTTCCGTAAGGAGCGCTCGCAGTTCCTTATCGCTACCGATGTGGTCGCCCGGGGCATCGACATTGAGGGGCTGAACTTCGTGCTCCATCACCAGCTCCCAGACCAGGTGGAATACTACACACACCGTGCCGGCCGTACGGGGCGCGCGGGGAATAAGGGGCTCTCCCTCCTCCTGACCGAGCCACGAGAGCGTAAGCGTCTGAAGCGGCTCTCACAGGAGCTGAATGTGACCTTTGAGGAATATTAGGAGCATATAGGCTTGAGGTATTTATGCCTTCTTATTAGTTATTGGCGATGGACTGGCGGCGACTCTATCTTATCCTTGGTCTGAACCTGCTGCTGGGAGCAGGGGTTCTGCTGTATCTGCAGGTCACGGGGTATTGGTCTGCGCAGAACGAGGCACTACGCACTCTGCTGGCACAGGGCGTGCCGGCGACCTCGGAGCAGGTCGCGATCGCGGTGCAACAGAATGACCTGGAGACCCTGCGCCTGCTGGAAGCCGCGCAGGTGGACCTGAACGCGAACGCCGCCCGTGGTCCACGGCTGAACTATCCGCTCCATGTTTGTGCCCTCCGGCAGGACTGGCAGGCACTGGATATGCTCCTAGAG
>CAYWAG010000406.1:0-1609 GCA_964455925.1 uncultured Verrucomicrobiales bacterium
GCCAATTCCTCCTCAACACGGCTCACTCCTACCTCGGGGTCTCCCTCTTACCGATGCTCGGAGGCTCCATCGCCTCACAAGCGCTCGCCGACTCTGTGGAAAACAGAGCCAACGGCAAGGCTCCCGCAAAGTCGGTCATCTTCCTAAACATGGGAGGAGGCATGTCTCACCTCGACACCTTTGACCTAAAGCTCAATAATGATGAAGTCCGGGGACCAGTAGAAGGACTACGCACCCCCATTGATGGCTACTTCGTCTCCCAATACCTGCCGCATACGGCTCAGATCATGGACCGCTGCACCGTCATTAACTCCATGACCTCTAAGATCGGCGCACATGCCCAAGGGCAATACCTCGTCCATAAAAGCTACACTCCCCGTGGCACCATTGTGCACCCCTCCATCGGGTCATGGGTCTCTCGTCTCGCCCCTCGTCGGAACGAGACCCTCCCTCCCTATGTCGCCATCGGTGCCAACGCGAAGGTCTCTGGTGGCGGATGGATGGGGGCTAAGCACTCTGCCGCCCTCATCGCAGATCCTAATAAAGGGATCGAAAACGTCTCACGCCCTAATGGAGTGAGCGAGGAGGACTTCCAGCGCCGGCTTAAGCTCGCAGACATGATTAACGCTAAGTTCCACAACGAGCATGTCAACCAAGAGGTAAAGAGCTACCACGAGGTCTTTGAAGAAGCGACCAAGGTCATGGCATCGGAGGACCTCGTCGCCTTTGATCTCAGTGCCGAGCAGGACGCCACGCGCGACGCCTATGGACGTCACCGCTTTGGGCAGGGTTGCCTCCTTGCCCGCCGCCTCGTAGAGGCCGAAGTCAACTTTATCGAGGTCTCCCTGGGTGGCTGGGACACCCACTACGAGAACTTTATCTCCGTGGAGAGGCAATGCCAAACTCTCGACCAAACCCTCGCTACGCTCATCACCGACCTCGAGAACCGAGGCCTGCTCGACAGCACGCTCGTCGTGCTCGCCACTGAGTTTGGGCGCACCCCGCAGATCCAAGCCCGCAACAATAATGGCCGCGGACATCACCCCAGTGCCTTCTCCTACCTCATGGCAGGGGGCGGAGTAAAAGGAGGGTTCGTCTACGGTAAGACCGATGAGCGCGGCGGCCGCGTCGCTGAGGACGCCGTCAGTATCCACGACCTAAACTCCACCATCGCCCACGCCTTAGGCATTGACCACTCCCAGGTCCTACACTCCCCCAGTAAACGCCCCTTCCGCATCGCTGGTCCAGATAAGGAAAACGGCACCCCGATCTACTCCATCTTCGCGTGATCAGAGGCGCGCCTGACTCAAATGGTTTTCAGCTCTTGAAATCCTTTCTGATGACTCCCCCTGGTATAGTGATCCGTATCGAGCACTAACCAACGTTCGTCATACTCAGCACACTCTTCTTCTAATAGGCGAGCGAGGACGTGCTTAGCAGCTGACGAACAATCCAGGGTGGGGATGACTTGAAAATGAAGCCTCGACATTAAAAAGCTCTCCTGAAACGCCTCAAAATATTGCTTAGGTGCGTATTTATCATCTGTAGCGATAATACTTCGCAGGGGTCTGTCCCTCTATCAGAGGTCACTCGGGCATAGCTAGTGCTA
>CAYWAG010000407.1:0-1509 GCA_964455925.1 uncultured Verrucomicrobiales bacterium
GTTGTATCGCTCTGTGACTTAGACTACATTTATAAATAAGATTTCTATGAATACTGAAGACTCTGTAAAAGACCGTTATGCCGCCGCCTCGCAAGCACGTGAGGCGGCGCTCTGCTGCCCTGTTGATTATGACGCATCATACCTAAAGGTTATCCCCAGCGAGGTGATCGAGCGTGATTACGGCTGTGGCGATCCTTCTAAATACGTGAAACCTGGTGAAACGGTGCTCGACCTGGGGTCGGGGACCGGGAAGATCTGCTTTATCGCCTCTCAGGTCGTGGGGGCAGCGGGGAAGGTCATCGGGGTGGATATGACGGATGATATGCTGGAGGTGGCGGAGAGAAACGCTCCGATCATTGAGGAGCGCATCGGGTATGGTAATGTCGAGTTCCGTAAGGGACGCATCCAGGACTTAGCGCTGGACCTGCGTCAGTTCGAGTCCGCGCTAGCGAGCAGTCCTGTAACGACTGCCGAGGGCTGGATGGCGGCAGAGAACACCGCTAAGCGCCTGCGCCAGGAGTCCCCGATGATCCCAGATAACTCCATCGATGTGGTGGTCTCTAACTGCGTGCTGAACCTGGTAGAGTCCGACCTAAAGGAGCAAATGTTCCGGGAGATCTTTCGCGTCCTTAAGCCCGGAGGGCGTGCGGTCATCTCTGACATCGTCGCCGATGAGGAGGTGCCCCAGCATATGCAGGATGATGCCCGCTTATGGAGTGGGTGCATCTCTGGCGCTATGACCGAGGCTGGGTTTATCCAGGCCTTTGAGCAGGCTGGATTCTACGGGATCACGCAGCTGAAATACGAGCAGGAGCCATGGCAGGTGGTGCAGGGCATCGAGTTCCGCTCCGTCACGATCGAGGCTTATAAGGGGAAGGAAGGCGCGTGCCTAGATGCGAACCAAGCCGTGATCTATAAGGGCCCCTTTAAGAAGGTGCTGGATGATGATAACCACGCCTTCGAGCGTGGCCAGCGCATCGCTGTTTGCGAGAAGACCTTTAACATCTACTCTAAGGCTCCATACGCTGATTACTTTGATCTCATCCATCCCCACACCCCGGTCGCGCCAGAGGAGATGCAGCCCTTTGACTGCGCCGAAGACCTCTACCGCCGCCCCAGCAGCACAAAAGGGGAGGGGTATAATCTGACCTCAGACCCGACTCAGTGCGGCGATGGCGTGTGCTGCTAACTGTCTCTAACCCACAGTGGCCTTATTCTTAGCCGCAAAGCTGGCGATGCCGATGATGGCGAGCAGTGCGAGTGCGGCGAGACCAACGAGACCCGGGGTGCCCTTGCTGAGGAGCGCCCATACAGAGGCGAACCCCGCGAGGAAGAGCCCGATGAGCATGAGAATGTTCATCACGACCCGCTTCTGACCTGTAACGATCTCGGCACCGAGGGTGCGCTGAGAGTTAAAGAGGAGGATGAAGATGAGGTAGGCGATGGGGAGGAGCGTGGTAGCGATCACAGATGCAGGGACTGCCATGGCGGTCTTGTTCGCGCCTGCCC